>CAZSOG010000589.1:0-4485 GCA_964607555.1 uncultured Pirellulaceae bacterium
TCCGGCAAAGACCAATATCCAGCTCGAGTCGGTTGCCGTCGCCGCGACGATGGCCAATGTGGCACTCGTCGATGTGCGCGTGGAAGGACGCGCGTCGCCTGGCAGCGATTCGCGGCTGCGGGTCGAAGTCGCGAATTTCTCACCCGCCGCCCGGCGCGTTGCGGCGGAAGTGTCGGTCGGCCACGCCACGTATCGACTCACCGGTATCTGCCCAGCCAACCGCCATGCGCTGTTGAGCGATGACGTGACGTTTCAGGAAACCGGTTGGCGGATCGGCCGGGCACGGCTGCTCGGTGTCGACGATGCATTGGCCACCGACGACGTGCGCGACCTGGTCGTCCCCGTGCGTGGCAAGCCACTCTATGCGCTGATAACGCGACAGAACGCGCGCAAGAAGCCGTCGTCCAGTTACTATCTCCAGTGCGCGCTCGTGCCAGACTCGCATTTGGTTGACAGCCCGTCGGCCAAGGTGGTTCGACTGGACCCTTCGAACATGGATGATCAGCTACTGCGCGACGCCGACTTGATTGCCATCGATCACCCGGGGACGATCTCCGCGGATGGGATCAAGGTCCTTGCCGGATTGATGCGGCGCGGCCGGCCGGTGATTTACGTGGCGAGCGAATTGGATGACGCGACGAACCTGCGCCGCCTGGCCGCCGCCGCCGGTTCCGGGTTGCACATGCCCGTGCAGTTCGCGCCGCCCGCGAAAGGAGATCGCCGCCGCGATTTGTTTCTCGGGTTCGTGAGCAAGGATGCCATGCCGTTTCGCGTGTTCGGTGAACATACCGACGCCATTGTCAGCCAACTGCGGTTTGCCGGTGGCCTGGTCTCACGGCGCGCCGAAAACGCGCTGCGGGATGATGTGGTGGCCACGTACGGGGACGGAACGGCGTTCCTGGTCCGCACCGCGTCCGATGCCGGATCATTGGCCGTGATCAATGCGGACCTGAATCGATCGAATCTGCCGGCGACCGCGGCCTTCGTGCCGTTAGTAGACGAGCTGTTGCACTGGGCGCTGGATCGCAATCTATCGCGTGACGTCGGTACGTGCGGGGAACCGTTGGTGGTGCGGCTGCCATCGACCGAAAAGGTCGCCGCCGGCCTGCGGATCAAGGAGCCAGATGCTACCGGTGGCTCCGCCAACGGTGAGTTGGGGGAATTGCTGGACGAAGGTGTCGGCGTCGTCTGGCGCTGGAACGAACCCGCCCGGCCAGGCGTGTATACCGTGCAGCGCGACGGCAAGACCGTCTTCGCGTTGCCGGTCGTGGTACCGTCCGAGGAGAGTCAGTTGTCAATGTTGTCGGCGGATGTGTTGCGTAAACGTCTTGCCGGCGGACAGTCGGTCTACTACCACGCCATCGGTGATGATTTGGAGCAAGCCGACACGTTGTGGACGTGGTTGGCGGCTATTTGCGTATTGTGCTTCCTGGGCGAGGTCGGCGCGTTGACATTGTTTCGCAGTTGAAAGGAGAGTGACTTTGATACTGACACGCAGGAGAGCCGCCGGCGTAGCGTGGGCGGTTGAAAACGCTGTAGCTGAGAGACTGATTCACCCATGGGGCAAGCCCATGGGGGTCTGGATGTGGTGGTTGGGTCCGTGGTAGCTGGGAACACCGGCGCAACACAATTATTCGTGACGGCTTAGTGTTTTTATACAGGCCGGGGTATCGTGCCGCCGGGGTCTGCCCTTGTTCCAGTTTCGCTGAGAGATCATGGCTTACATTACGATTGCACCTTATATCCCGCTGGTCCTCTGGTTCCCACTGGCATTGGCTGCCACCGTGGCGCTGGTTGTCTATGGACTCACCAGCCGTGATCGACTGTCGCAATCGCGGCATGCCGGGGTCCTGGCGCTGATGGCCGTGGGTGGTGCCTTGCCACTGATCATCTTGCTCAACCCGCTCTGGATCGAGCGGATACCGCCGCCGGCAGGCAAGCCACGCCTGACGGTTCTGGTCGATCGGTCGGCCAGCATGGCAACGCAAGACGCACGGCAAGGCAGCCCACGCTACGCCGCCGCGCTGCGTTACCTCAGCGCGGCGTCCGGCCAGCTCGAGGAGCGGTTTCAAGTTCGCATTCGGTCGTTCGCCGAGGCCAGTTCGCCGGCCACCGCGAAGGATCTGGCCGGCCGGCCGCCGGACGGGGCCGTCACGGACCTGGCGGCGGCGATTAAAGCGTCGTTGGACGACTGCCCACGCGGGCAGGCCATGCTGCTATTGAGTGACGGTATCCACAACGCGGGCGGCGGCTCGGCGCGCGTTCGCTTGAGCGTCGATAAGGCGCGGGCCATGGCCGCGCCCATCTTTACCCGAACGTTCGGCGGTAAGTCGGCAGTTCGCGACATCGAGGTGGGGCTGGTCGCGCCGCAGGAGCTCGCGTTTATCGATCAGACCTTGTCAGTGCGGGTGCGATTGCGGCAACGCGGGATGCTTTCCGATCGGCTGCACTTGCGCCTCCAGCTGGACGGAAACGACGTTCAGCAGGCGGACGCGCCGCTGGCGAGCGACGGGGTCACGGAAGCTGTTTTCCAGATTCAACGCAAGAAGGCGGGTCTGTATCGCTATGAAATATGCGGCGATGTGCTGCCGGGTGAAGTCACGGGCGTCAACAACAACGCAGTCTTCATGCTCCGCGTGGTGGACGAGCCGGTGCACGTGTTGTTGCTTGAAGGCAAGCCGTACTGGGACACAAAGTTCCTGATCCGTACACTCGCCGCCGACCAATCGATTGATTTGACCAGTGTCGTGAAAATGGCGGAGAATCGGTTTCTGCAGCGAAACATCTCCCGCACGCAACCGGCTGCGGATGACGCGAAATCCGGGGCGGGGAAGCTGGCCGGGTCCGTGAAAGCCACGGTGGGGACCGGTGATGCGCGCGCCGAGACCTGGAGCACGTGCACGGATGCCGGCAAGATATTAGCGGATCCGAATGTGCTGGACGGGTATCAGATTGTCATTCTCGGTCGTGACGCGGAAGTGTTCTTGGACGCACACGTTCTGATCCAGCTCAAGAAATGGCTGGTTGCCGGCAAGGGGTCGCTGGTCTGTTTTCGTGGCCCACCCGCTTCGCAGTTGAGCCAGCGTCTTGGCGAACTCATGCCAGTGCGTTGGAAACCCGGGCGTGAGTCCCGATCCCGTGTCCGGTTGACGGATGTGGGCCAGCGGATGCAGTGGCTACCCCGGGCCGATCAGGCCGGCGAGTCCCTCGCGGATTTGCCGTCATTGGCGACCGGCGCCACACCCGAGCGGCCCCGTCCACTTGCCGTGGTCGTGGCATCGAGTGTCGAACAGCAGAACGAAACGCGGCCGATGATGACCTATCAGCCGATCGGAAACGGGCGCGTCGTCGTGGTGGAAGGTGCCGGCATGTGGCGTTGGGCATTCCTGCCCGATCGGTACAAGAAACACGATGGTGTGTACGGCATGCTATGGCGCAGCCTGGTGCGGTGGCTGGTATCCAATGCGGGCTTGCTGCCTTCACAGCAGGTTGCGCTGCGGACGGATAAGGTGACGTTCGGGACCCGGGAAACAGCCGTTGGCACGCTGCTGGTCCGCGACTTCGACAGCGCGGGAGACGTGCCGCAAGTGGAGTTAACGGGCACCGGGCTCAAGCAACCCCGGGTGATAACGCCCGTGCCGAGTGGTGATTCGCCGGGTCATTTTCGTGTCGTGTTCGGTCGACTCGGCGAGGGCCGCTACCGGGCGCGCGTCACCGGCCTGTCCGGACCCGATGCGTCAGGCACGACCGTCTTCGACGTGCGCGGCGATTTGCGCGAACGGCTGGAGGTGGCAGCGCGGCCCGACTTGATGGCGATGATCGCCGAACAGAGTGGTGGTATCCCCTTGAAAACAGCGGATCCTGGTCTGGTCGTTCAGCGTTTCGACCAGTACCTGTCTCGAACCTTGCCGCGCCGCGTCGTGCGCATCACGGCATGGGATCGGTTGTCGGTTCTGCTGCTGATCGCGGCGGTGTGGGCCGGCACATGGTCGTTGCGGCGGCGATCCGGTCTGATATGAAAACCCGGGCAATGTTCGGACGTGGAGCGTATTGACCCGGCGCTCGCCCGCGTCGTGTGGCGGCGAGAAAATGAATTCATTGTGGACTTGAGGAAGTAACGATGACCGAGCCAACTCTTGGTAGCTTTCTGACCAAAGTCCGACGCCGTTTACTACTGATCGGCGCCGCGGCCGGCTCCTTCTGGGCAGTGGTCGTGGCGGCCGCCGTGCTGCTGCTCGGTGTGTGGCTGGATCTGATTTGGGACCTGGCGCCACTTGTCCGAATCGGCGTCCTGATTGCCGCCGCCGGCGCCGCGTTGGCATGCGTGTCGCTGATTGGCATCAAGATCTGGCGTGTTTCGCGTACCAGGCGTGTTGCTCGACGCCTGGACCAGGCATGCGCCGCGGGCGGGTTGGTCGTGAGCGGCTGGGCAAATCCGTATTGTCAGAAAAGATCACATAGACATAGGAGTCGCCAAAGAAAGAA
>CAZSOG010000590.1:0-4479 GCA_964607555.1 uncultured Pirellulaceae bacterium
CGAGGGCGTACTCCCTTGTGGGTTGCGGGCCACCCGCATTAGAGACCTTATGGGCAGGAATCTGATTATCTTGAGTCAAGTTCTTGCATCGAACTACGCATAGTCTGTGGGCGGGGTGCCGGCGGACAAGGATGTCCACCATACTTGGCACCCCGAACACGGTCGGACCCTCGGCTGCTGCCGCCTGGGGATCCGTCAGTCGGTTGGAGGGACACCTCGTTAGATTCTTAGGCTGCCAGATGCGCGCACCGTGCGCGCATGTTTCATGACCGCGTTATGACGATTCTTTGATCAATTCCAGGCAGAGTGTGCGGACCGTGCTGGGGTTGGCGTTGGGGTTCCGGCGTCGTGCCTGGCCGATCAGCGCACCGACCGCCTGCGTTTTGCCGTTGCGAACGTCCTCGGCGATCTTGGGGTTGTCGTCCACCAGTTGCCGGCACAGGGCGCGCAGGGCTTCGGTGTCTACTTGTTCGATGCCCAGCGACGCCATTGCCTGCTGGACCGTTGCCGCGTTATCGACCATGAATTGGAACACATCCTTGGCGCGCGCCGTATTCAGTTTTTCATCGCGGAGCGCGGTGAGCAGCTGGCCGAGCGACTCCGGGCCGACCGGAAACTGGTCGATTGTCCAGTCCCGTTCGTTCAGGGTTCGCAACACATCTTGCTGGACCCAATTGCTGGCTCGTTTCGCATCACCGCAGGCGCGTACAAGCTGTTGATAGTAGTCGACGACGGCCTGGCCCTGGTTGACCAGAACGTCGGCATCATGGGCATCCAGCTGGTACTCGGACCGCAGTTGAGCACGGATGGCGGCAGGCAGAGTCCCGAGTGCCGCGCGTGCCGCCGCGATCTCATCGTCCGAAACAACGACGGGGACCAGATCGGGCTCGGGGAAGTAGCGATAGTCACTCGACTCTTCCTTGTGCCGCTGGGGGCGGGTCACCTGGGCCTGGTCGTCCCAACCGCGGGTCTGTTTCGGGACCTGGCCAAGCTGCTCGCCCGTCTCCTGCCAGCGTTGATATTGGCGTTGGGCCTCGAAGGCCAAGGCCCGCTCGACGGCTCGAAAGCTATTCATGTTCTTGACCTCGACGATCGGCGTCGCGACCTGACCGTCGGGCGTATCGATGTGCAGATTGATATTCGCGTCGACGCGCAAGCTGCCCTCCTGCATATTGCAGTCGGAGACGCCGAGATACGAGAGCAGCAGTTTCAGTTCCGTCAGATACGCCTTCGCCTCTTCGGGCGAGCGCAAATCCGGGTGACTGACGACCTCCAACAGCGGCGTGCCGGTCCGGTTCAAATCGATACGGCTATCGCCGGTTCCCGACTGCTCGTCGTGCATGCTCTTGCCGGCGTCCTCTTCCAGATGGGCGCGGATAATTCGAATGCGCCGATCGGGGAACTGCCCGTTGGGGTCCGAGATATCCAGATGGCCGTCGCATGACATGGGAAGATCGAACTGGCTGATCTGATACCCTTTTGGCAGATCGGGATAGTAGTAATTCTTGCGGTCCCATTTCGTGAAATGAGGGATCTCGCAGTTCAGGGCCAGGGCGGTTTTCATTCCCAATCGAAATGCTTCGCGGTTCATGACCGGCAGGCTGCCGGGCAGTCCGATGCAGACCGGGCAAGTATGCGTATTGGGTTCGGCCCCGAAGTCCGCGCTACAGCGGCAGAACAGCTTGGTTCGAGTTTTCAGTTGCACATGGACTTCCAGTCCGATGACAACGGTGTAGGGCGATTCGCTCATGACAGTGCCGGTTGTTTGGTGTGCCAGTCGGTATTAGCTTGAAACTGATGTGCGGTCCGCAACAGCAATGACTCGGCAAACGGCGCCGATTGCAGTTGCAGTCCGATCGGCAGCCCGGCGGCCGTGAATCCACACGGCACGGACACACCCGCGGTGCCCGCCAGATTCGCCGAGACGGTATACAGATCCTCGAGATACATGGAGAGCGGATCGTCTTTTTTCTCACCCAGCAGGAACGCGGGGGACGGCGTCGTCGGTCCGACGAGCAGGTCGACCTGTTTAAACGCGGCAAAATAATCATCGCGAATCAGGCGGCGCACTTTGAGTGCTGACAGATAGTAGGCATCGTAATAGCCGGCGCTCAACGCGTAGGTCCCCAGCATGATGCGCCGCTTGACTTCCGGTCCAAACCCTTCGGCGCGGCTGCGCCGATACATTCTGACCAGCAGGCTCTCCACGTCGTCCGGGTCGGCCGCGTCACGCCGCAGCTGTTCCAATTCCTCGCGCAGTGCCGGCGCGCTGGTCCGGTAGCCGTAATGCACGCCATCGTAGCGGGCCAAGTTGCTACTCGCTTCGCACGGCGCGATCACGTAATACGTGGCAATTGCGTACCTGGCGTGCGGGAGTGACATGACATGGACCGTCGCGCCGAGGGTTTGCAGCTGGCCAATGGCAGCCTGAACGGCGTCGCGTACCGCGGGGTCGAGCCCATTGCGAAAGTGCTCGGACACGACACCCAGGCGGACACCCTCCAACGGCCGGGCGAGCTCTTGGGAATAGGCCGGTACGGGATCATTGGCGGACGTCGAATCACGTGGATCGTGGCCCGCGAGCACTTCGAGCAGCAAGGCGGCATCTTCGGCCGTTCGTGCCATCGGCCCGACCTGGTCCAAGCTGCTGGCGAAGGCGACCAGCCCGTAGCGGCTGACGCGGCCGTAGGTCGGTTTCAGGCCCACCACGCCACAGTAGGCGGCCGGCTGCCGAATCGACCCGCCCGTGTCGGTACCGACCGCCAGGGGGACCATCCGCGCCGCCACCGCCGCCGCCGATCCGCCACTGGACCCGCCCGGAACACGCTGCCGATCCCATGGATTGTGGGTCGTGGCCAAGGCCGAGTTCTCGGTCGAGCTGCCCATCGCGAACTCGTCCATGTTCGTCTTGCCGATCAGGACCAGCCCGGCGGTACGCAGCTTGGAGACGACCGTGGCATCATAGGGGGGCACGAAGTTGCTCAGCATGCGCGAGGCGCATGTGGTCCGCCATCCGGCCGTGCAAAGAACGTCTTTCAGCGCAATGGGGATGCCATCAAGTTGACCGAGCGTCTGGTTGTCGGCGCGGCGCCGATCCGAATGTTCCGCCTGCTCGATGGCATTTTTTGCATCGACATCCAAAAACGCGCCGATCTGGCCGTCCAGTCGTTCGATTTGGTCGAGGCACGCGCGCGTGATTTCAACGGAAGTGAAACGGCCGCGCGCCAGACCCGTACGCATCTGTGCCGCCGTGAGTTCGTTCAATGCCATCGATGCAAGCCTACAGAGAAGTCGGAATCGTAGTTCGTCGGAAAACACGCTCCGCCCGGCGTGCGCATCCGACCGACGAGAAGGCCGCGAAAGAACCGGCAGCGCGGGTTCTTTCCCAACGCCCGCGAACGAATTTCGGCCCATAAGGGGCCTAGCGATCCAGCACGGCCGGCACGCGATAGCACTCGCCGTCCTGGTTCGGTGCGTTTGCCAGGGCCGCCAGCCGATCCAGACTCACGCCCGGTTTATCGTCAGCAAACACATTGGTCAGGTCCAACGCATGGGACAGAGGCTGGACCGCTTCGGTTTCCAGTTCACCCAGCTGTTCCACGTAGCGCACGACCTTGCCCAACTGGCGCGTCATTGCGTCCAACTCGTCCGGACTCAGCAACAATCGGGCGAGCAATGACACATGTTCCACTTGTGCACGGGACAGGCTCACGACTTGGCTTTCTTCTTCTCGGTCGCGGGGAGCGCGAAGGGACGTTGCCGCACCACGCGGCGCACGGCACCGCTCCGCATGCACTGCGTGCAAACTCGCAACGTCTTGTTGGAACCGTTTTCCAAAGTCACACGCACACGCTGCAGATTCGGCTTGAATTGCCGGCGCGTGATGCCCGTGATTTTCGTGCCGACACCACCAAGGTACTTCGCCTTGCCACGGGTCTCGACCGCATTGCCCACCTGGGAGCTTTTTCCACAAACTTCACAGACCCGAGCCATGGGAGTATCCTCTCGTTTCCGAAGAGCGGCTATGCCGCAACCAGTAACCAGTAGACTTCAAGCTGGCCTATCTATAGTAGCCAACCAACTATTTATTGACGGATGGACCGCGTTTTTCAAGGACTCTCATTCAGCGATCGTGGTCGGCGCAATTCCCTTTTTTTGGTATCCGCCCCAGTGCCGTTGTTGGCAACGCCGACGAAAAGTGACTATCATCGTGTACGGAAGCCTTATAGTATAGCGACGACTGGCGGGTCCGCAACGGCATCTGAGCCAGTTCGGCGGCATGCTCGTGGCGGCCGTGTGGCGGCATCCCGGGCCCGCGAGGGACGTGGACATCCATCGTATGGTTGTGCCCCCCTCAGCGGGCGGGAAGACGCTTGTGGGGTTCGGGTTGTGCTGGAGGAACTGTGAGGGAGGTGCACAGGGACATGAGGTTGGGGCGGGGTTGCGGTCCGTTCGGAGAACAGACCTACCTGTGCCGCC
>CAZSOG010000591.1:0-4464 GCA_964607555.1 uncultured Pirellulaceae bacterium
ATCTACTACTGCAGAAAAGCCGAAAAAGTTATCATATTGATGTGGCTTCACCACCTATTTTGCTATACAATCCCCGGCAACTAAGTTCGCTGGTTATGGGCCAGCCTTTTTGCGTCGTGACGTCGCGCCTGGCTCGCGCTTCGCCCAAAGACCGCGTCGCCGCCCCGGGTTTTGGAGGGCTTTTATCGGAGTCCGCGACGAGGAACACGCTAATGCTTTGCTAACGCCAGAAAACGAGGGTAACTGGGATGACTGGGGTGGAACGAAGGGAGCCCCCGGCCGCGAAAAGCTGGGGGCCGCCTCGCTGGACGCCCGTCACCCAACCCCAAAACCGAGCTTTGACAAGGCACTATGTGACTTCACGTGATCTTGTGAACAGTGCGGCGGCTGCAACTGCTTGAGGACCTGATTTTTCGGGTAGCATGAAAAGCGAAATCGGCAAGAACAAAGGGGCGTCAAAATGGTTAACGATCAGGAGATCATCAAACACCGGCTCCGACAGGACGTGTTTTCTGCCTCGGGCAACGGTGGCTGTGGCAGCGGGTTATTCGAGCCCGGCCGGATCATTGCCGCAAGCCCGGCAATGCGCGACATCTTGAAAGTGGTGCGAAGGACCGCGCCGACGGACACGCCCGTCCTGATCCATGGCGAGCCCGATACGGGGAAGCGATTGATCGCCTGCGAAGTGCATGGCCGAAGCAGACGCGCAGCCGGCCCATTCGTGCATGTCGCGTGCGGCGCGCTGCGCGAGTCGGACGTGGCCGAGAAGTTGTTTGGCCGCGGCGAGCACCGCGTTGCGCGCGACAACCAGGCACAGATGCCCCTCTTGGCGGAAGCCAGCGGCGGGACTCTGTTCTTGGAAGACATCGCGCAGTTACCCCTGTGGGGCCAGGTCAGCTTGCTGGAAGTATTACAGCTGGGGCGACATCCCAGCGACGCGAGACTCCCGGGCTTGGGAGTCGACGTACGCGTGATTGCGTCGACCACCGTGGACCTCCACACCGTCATGACGCAGGGGGGTTTCTTGTCGAGTCTGTACTACTTCCTCAAGGTCGTCGAGATCCGTGTTCCGCCGCTGCGGCATCGCCCCCGAGACATCGGCCCCCTCGCCGAAATCTACCTGGCAGGCGCCAACGCGACCCGGGTTCAGTACGGCAAGAGACGTCCCTGTCACTTTGCCAAAGAGACGCTGCAATGCCTCGCCGAATACGGCTGGCCCGGCAACACGCTGCAACTGGCGAGCGTCGTCGTTCATGCGGCCCTGCTTACCGACGGCGACGAGATCTGGCCGATGCACGTCCAGAAACTTCTCGGCGAAGTCGTCCCACAGGACCACTCTGAAACCATCTCCGTGCCCCTGATCGGTGGCCTCAAGGAGATGGAACGGGCCATCGTCAAGGCGGTGATCAAACGCTGCAAGGGGAATAAGACAGAGGCCGCGCGCGTGCTGGGACTCCATCGGCGGACACTGTATCGAGTCTTGCATGACGAGGGCCCCGCGAAGGAAAGTACCACGCACTGGCCGCCTACCGTGGGCCCGAGCCTCCACGAGTGTACGGTAAACGCGCATGGCTAAGTGCGCGCACGACGACACACAATCGCAGTGTGCACACTGGAAACGGAGCGCCTGATTCTGTACTACCGCCGCACGACCCCCGCGCGCACCTCCCGCACCCGCCGACCTTGAGAAACTATAAGACACCCGGCGGTAAAAACAGAGACACCCTAACTTCTTGAACTGGCATCCCATTTCCAGGGTGTCCGGAATATGCTTGGATACCCTAGCTTCTCGTGGTGGCAATCCACTTCTAGATGTCTGGAAAATCTAAGCCGGAAATCCAAGCCATCAATACCGCGAACACCGATAAATTTGTGCGTTCGAGAGAACGCCATTGGAACGTTGCCATCTGGCCCTTCTTTTTCGTCAACTCGTGTCGATTCGTGGTTGTCTTGCATGGGGCATTGACCGGGATTCGCGCCGCTAGCCCCGATCGGCGCGAAGGACCGCGACAAAGGCTTTCTGGGGTATCTGGACCTGGCCGATCTGCTTCATTTTCGCCTTGCCTTTTTTCTGTTTTTCGAGCAGCTTCTTCTTGCGCGTCACGTCGCCGCCATAGAGCTTCGCGGTGACATCCTTGCGGTAGGGCTGGATCGTCGATCGCGCAATGATCGTGCCCCCAATGACTCCCTGGATCGGGATCTTGAATTGGTGGCGGGGAATCGCGTCGGCAAGTTGTTGACAGTAGTGGAGCGCCCGAACGCGCGCCTTGTCACGATGGACCAGGTAGGAAAGCGTGTCGACCGGCTCCTTGTTGACCAGGATATCAACCTTCACGACGTCGGTATCTCGATATTCGATCGGAACGTAGTCAAACGATCCGTAGCCGCGCGTGATTGCCTTGAGCTTGCCGTGAAAATCGAAGAGCACTTCGCCGAGCGGCATCTCGCTAATCACTTCAACGCGCCCCGCGGACAGATAATTCACCGACTGGCTCTCCGAGCGATGTTCCCGGCACAACTCCATGACCGGACCAACGTGCTTTTCCGGCGTAAGAATGGTGGCTCGGATGTAGGGCTCGGTGACCGAGTCGATCTGCATCGGATTGGGCCAGTAGCTGGGGTTGTCCACCTCGATCGTCGTGCCTTCTTTCAAGACCACGTTGTACTTCACCGACGGGGCGGAGATGACCAGGCCGATATCGAATTCCCGCTGCAAACGCTCTTGAACCACGTCCAAATGAAGCAGGCCGAGGAACCCGCAGCGAAAACCGAAACCGAGCGCCGCCGAACTGTCCTTTTCATAGGTGAGCGCCGCGTCATTGATCGCGAGTTTGTCCAGCGCCTTCGTGAGGTCCTTGTACTCGTTCGAGTTCATCGGATAGACGGAAGAAAAGACGACCTGTTTGGCTTCCTGATAGCCGGGAACCGGCGCCGCTGCCGGGCGATCAAGAAGCGTGATCGTATCGCCGATCTCGATCTCCCGCACGCTCTTGATCCCCGCGACGATATAACCGACCTCCCCGGCACTGAGCTGTTCTCTTGGATTGAGCTTCAACTGATTGTAACCCAATTCCTCCACCGCATAGTCGCGCCCCGCGTGCATGAAGTGGAGCGTATCGCGCGTTTTCAGCGTGCCTTCCATGACCCGGCACTGGAGAATCACGCCTCGATACGGATCGAAATGGGCGTCGAAAACCAAGGCCTTCAGCGGCGCGTCCGGGTCGCCCTTGGGACCTGGCAGTTTCTCGACGATGCCGGCCAGCACGTCGTCAATACCGACACCCGTCTTGGCGGAAATAGGGATCGCCGCGAACGGATCCAGCCCCAAATCCGCATCGATCTCCTCGCGCACACGCTCAATGTCAGCGGCCGGGAGATCGATTTTATTGATGACCGGCAGAAGCTCCAAATCATTGTCCAGGGCCAGATAGAGGTTGGCAACCGTCTGCGCCTCGACGCCCTGAGACGCATCCACGACGATCAACGCACCTTCACAAGCCATCAGGGAACGCCGTACTTCGTGCGAGAAATCAACGTGGCCGGGGGTATCAATGAGGTTCAGCAGATAGTCTTGACCGTCCGCCGCGCGGTAAGTAAGCGTAATCGCATTGCTCTTGATCGTAATGCCCCGTTCACGCTCGATATCCATCGCGTCCAACAGCTGATCGTGGAACTCGCGTTGCGTAACGCCACCACAAGCCTGAATCAGTCGATCGGCCAGCGTCGATTTGCCATGATCGATATGGGCGATAATGCAGAAGTTCCGAATGCGTTTCATTCGCGGGGTTCTCGTGGAACATGTTCTGGTGCTTCGCTTCAGCTGAAATTCTAGTTAATGACGTGAGCGACCGGTAGCCGTTCCCATCCTGGCCCGACCTTCTTTGCGGATACTCCGTCGTACAGCAGCGCATGAAGGGGGGGCAAGAATATTCTTCGGCAAGAATATGATAGCCCGCATATCACCTTGCCAAGCAAGGTCACTTAACGGTCCTGCCGCACCTTGGGTTTCGGTTAGCCATGAACGCCGTGGCTGGGAGGCTGATTCGCGCATGGAGGGCTTCTCTGGGCTGTTAAAAGTGTGGGATTGACACATTGATTAGAGCGGCTGGCCGGTCATCTGTTTTCTGCCGCTGTCGAGGTTGCATATGGTCTTCGGCCAAGGTGCTTCGATCGACCCCTGTGAGGTCCCCATGGCCGACGGTTCGCAAACGGCATAAAAACCGGATAAGGTCCTTCTGGCGTCAACCCCAATGTTTTAACAGCCCAGAGGGCGTGTGCGAGGGACACGTGAGGGAATCCTTCCGCGTCTAAACGGTTTTCCACCGAGGCAAGCTCGGTGGCGAAGGAGAGGGCGTGTGCGAGGGACACGTGAGGGATTCCTTCTGCGTCTAAACGGTCTTCCACCGAGGCAAGCTCGGTGGCGAGGGGCCGGCGTTCCCGCAGGGCGCTGCTTCCCACCGAGCT
>CAZSOG010000592.1:0-4459 GCA_964607555.1 uncultured Pirellulaceae bacterium
CCTTCGTCGGTTGGCATTCGGAGACAGTCTCGGTAGACTCAACGGCCGATTGTGCTCCGAATTGTCCTTCCCGCGGTAAACGGTGGCGCCGACCTCGGCACATGTGATCCAGCGTTTGGCAGGCAATGCCGCATCAAGACTCGTATGAACGAACCATGTCATGGCAAAAAAAACAGTTAAATCAGGTGGCAAGTCACTTGTCATCGTCGAATCACCGGCGAAAGCCCGGACGATATCCAAATTCCTTGGTGGGGATTATCGTGTCGAGGCAAGCATTGGCCACGTTCGCGACCTGCCCAAGGGCACGAAGGAGATTCCGGCCAAATACAAGGGTGAGTCCTGGGCGTATTTAGGGGTGAATGTCGATGACGACTTCAAGCCAGTGTACATCATACCGAAGGAGAAGCAGTCCCAGGTAAAAAAGCTGCGGGCGGCGGCGCGGGGGGCGCGGGAGTTATATCTGGCGACGGACGAAGACCGTGAGGGGGAGGCAATCAGCTGGCATTTGCACGAGCTTTTGAAACCGAAAGTCCCGGTGCACCGGCTCGTCTTCCACGAGATCACGAAAGAGGCGATCGATGCGGCCTTGGCGCAGCCACGCTCGATTGATGAAGGACTTGTCCGCGCGCAAGAAACCCGGCGAATTCTGGATCGATTGTACGGTTACGAGGTCTCGCCATTGTTGTGGCGCAAGGTCGGACGCGGGCTATCGGCCGGCCGGGTTCAGAGCGTCGCGTTGCGGCTGATTGTCGAGCGTGAGCAGGAGCGCATCGCGTTCCATTCGGCGATGTATTGGGACCTACTTGGGATGTTCGAGGCGGCGGCGGGGAGCTTTGAAGCAACGCTGGTATCGGTCGACGGGCGCAAGATCCCGACCGGTCGGGATTTCGATCCCACGACGGGCCAATTGAAGAATGCGCAGTTGTTGCTGTTGGATGAAGCTGCCGTTGGGCAGCTGGCGGCGCGTCTCCAGGGTGCCGAATTTCAGGTCGCGGAAATCGAGCGTAAACCTTACACGGCGCGGCCGGCCCCGCCGTTCACCACCAGCACCATGCAGCAGGAGGCGAATCGTAAATTAGGGTATACGGCGCGGCGCACGATGCAGGTGGCGCAGAGCCTCTACGAGAACGGCTATATTACGTACATGCGTACTGACTCGACCACGTTGGCGCAAGTGGCGATCGACGCGGCGCGCGAACTGGTACGCTCCGAGTACGGGACGGAATACCTTCCGGAACGGCCACGTATTTACCGATCGAAGGTCAAAAACGCGCAGGAAGCGCACGAAGCGATCCGTCCCGCCGGGCACCCGTTTCGTCTTCCCGACTCGGTGCGGGGCGAGCTGGATCCGAGCGAGTTCAGGCTGTTCGAGCTGATCTGGAAACGAACGATTGCGAGTCAAATGGTGGACGCGCGCGGCTTTCGGACGACGATCACGGTGACCGGAGCCGGGGCCGAGTTCCAAGTTAGCGGCAAGACGGTCGAGTTCCCCGGTTTCTTGCGTGCTTACGTCGAAGGATCCGACGATCCGGACGCGGAGCTGGCGGATCGCGACAAGTTGTTGCCGCCGGTGCGGCAGGGCGAATCGGTGGCGTGTCGCGAGCTGACGAGCAAGAGTCACGCGACGCAACCCCCGACGCGGTTCAGCGAAGCTTCGCTGACGCGTTCCCTGGAGGAAATGGGCATCGGGCGGCCGAGCACATATGCATCGATCATCGAGACGATTCTACGGCGCGAGTATGTTTTCAAGCGTGGGAACGCTTTGATTCCAACGTGGGTAGCGTTCGCGGTCATCCGGCTGTTGAAAGAGCATCTGCCAAGTCTCGTGGACTACCAATTCACGGCACAAATGGAGGATCTGCTCGACGAAATCAGCCGGCAAGAAAAAGAGCATATACAGTATTTGCGGCATTTCTTCTTTGGCAACGACCGGCCGGGCCTGAAAGGCCAGGTCGAATCGAAGATCCAGGAAATCGACGCGCGCGAAGTCAGCCGATTCTCGCTTGGTATTCCCACGGAGGGTGAGCAGCGGGAGGAGATTTGGGTACGGGTTGGCAAGTATGGACCGTACCTCGAGCAAGGCGAACGCCGGATCGGTATCCCGGACGCCCTGGCGCCCGAGGAGCTGACGTTGGCAAGGGCGCTCGAGTTGCTCGACCAGGGCCAGCAGGAGGATGAGCCGCTCGGCCATTGTCCCGAGACGGGCAAGCCGGTCTACGTGCGTAAGGGCCGTTTCGGCGTGTATGTTCAACTCGGCGAATCGGACGACGCGGATCGTAAGAACGCGTCGCTCTTGAAGGGCATGGAGCCAGCCGACATCACGCTCGACGTGGCACTGCGGTTGCTGGCGCTGCCGCGGACGCTGGGCGTGCATCCCGAGTCGGCGGAGCCGGTCGTTGCTTCCAACGGCCGCTACGGCCCGTATGTCAAGTGCGGCACGGAGACACGCTCGCTGCCGGCGGGCGCGAGCCCCTTGGAAATCACGTTGCCGGAGGCGCTCACGCTCCTGGCTCAGCCGAAACCACGCGGCCGCGGACGGGCGACCGCGCAGACGCCGTTAAAGGAGTTCCCCGCCTCGCCGGTCACCGACAAACCGGTCAAGTTGCTGGACGGCCGGTACGGACCGTACGTGACCGATGGCACAACCAACGCCGGATTACCCAAGGATGCGGACCCGGCCCAGGTGACGTTCGAGTTGGCACTGAAGCTGCTGGCCGATCGCGCTGCCCGCGGGCCCTCGAAACGGTCCCGAAAGACCGCGCCGAAAAAAACCGCGCCGAAAAAGAAAACGACCAAGAAGGTCGCGAAGAAGAAGGCGGTGAAAAAGAAAGCCGCCACCAAGAAGAAGACGACGACCAAGAAAAAAAAGCCCACGCGGGCGAAGAAGACGGCCGAATGATCCGGTGACGTGCCGCCCGCCCGCCACGTTCAAGTGGATTCATCAGGCACATTTCCGGTGGCAATTGCCAACGCGGTGGCATGCGTTCGGCAATGCGAGATACTGATCTGCATCTGCGCGATTCCCAGACGCTCGCACATCGTCCGCGCGCCGCCGCCCAGCGCGATGGACGGCTTGCCGGCCGCGTCGTTTCGAACCTCGATGTCACGCCACCGGATCCCGCGCGCCCATCCCGTGCCAAACGCCTTGAGCACCGCTTCCTTCGCCGCCCAGCGACCCGCGTAGTGCTGCGTCGCCGCTTTGCGTGCACTGCAATACTGCATTTCGTGATCCGTGTAAACACGCGCCAGAAACAACTCGCCATGCCGCTCGATCATCTGCGCGATACGCAGACACTCGACAATGTCCGTGCCGATTCCGATGACCTTCATTTGCACATCGTCTCCATGTCCCGTGTCACGGCGCGACGTCAGCCCACGATCCCGCACGCGGCCTTGGCACGTGCCAGAACCTGGCCCGCCTTGGCCCGCGCACGCCGCGTGCCGTCCGCCAGGATTCTCTCGACCTCGGCCGCATCCTCCGCCAGCTGGCGCCGGCGCCGGTGGGCGGCGGCGAAGTACGTCTCCGCGACGTCGGCAAGCGCCTTCTTGACCATGCCGTAGCCAAACCCGCCGCGGCGGTACGTCGCCGCCATCTCCGCACGCGCGGCAGCATCCGCGAATAAGGAATACAACTGGAATAAGTGATCGCCCTCCGGGTCCTTCGGCTGGTCCATCGGTCGCGAGTCGGTCGTGATTCGCATGATCTTCTTGCGCACCGCTTGCGGATCCTCGAAAATCTCGATCGTGTTGTTGTAACTCTTGGACATCTTTTCACCGTCTGTACCAGGCACTTTCGCCGATTGCTCCAGCACGTACGGCTCCGGCATCGTGAAGACCTCGCCAAAGTGATGATTGAAACTGCGCGCCAGGTCGCGACAGACCTCGATGTGCTGGACCTGGTCCTCGCCAACCGGCACGAGATCCGCATCGTAGGCCAGAATATCGGCGGCCATGAGCACGGGATAAGTGAACAGGCCCGCGTCGGCGGGCAGGCCCTTCGCTTTCTTTTCCTTGTACGCATGGCATCGTTCGAGCAACCCCATCGGTGCGCCGGTCATCAGGAGCCAACAAAGCTCGGAGACCTCGGGCACTTCCGACTGCACGAACAGTGTCGCCTTGCTTGGGTCAAGGCCTAACGCCAACAGGTCGAGTGCGGCGTCGCGCGTGGCTTCCCGAAGTTGCCGCGGATCGCGAACCGTTGTCAGCGCGTGCAGATTGGCGATGAAATAATAGGCCTCATTCCCTTCTTGCAACGCAATGTACTGACGAATGGCCCCAAAGTAGTTGCCCCAATGAAACCGACCCGTCGGCTGGATACCCGATAAAACTCGCATGGCGATCAACTCGCAATTCAATTCAATTTGACTTGGTGGATCTCAGTGTAGGGGAGACGGAACAATCGAAGCTAGACCCTGATCACGGGGTCAGCTGGATGCTGGACGAACCGTAAGAGTACCCA
>CAZSOG010000593.1:0-4456 GCA_964607555.1 uncultured Pirellulaceae bacterium
GGCCGGCGGCGCGGGGATCGTTACGTCGCTCAAACGCGTCCGCGGATCGTGCCATGCCGCCCGCAACGCGGTATCCGTCTTATAGCGATCACCAAGCCAGCCACGCCACGCATTGAGCGACGCGCGCGAATAGCCGTTTAACGCCGGTCCCCACGTGTCTTGATAAAACCACTCGCCCGTGTTTTGCCCACACGGGTGATAGCCGGCCATGTGCCCGCCGAATTTCTCTTCCAAGTGTCTGACCAATGCCGCAAGATGCATGGCTGCGTCACGGCGATAGGCGGGGGATGCCACGACCGCGTCCGCATGTTTGACCGGTTCACGATCCCAGACCATCATGTCGTCCGGGTGCGCGTCGCGCCACCATCCCGGTGGCCCCATACCGATGCGTGGAACGAGTAACGCGTGCGGGTTCGCGTCCAATACCGCCTGGCATTGGCGGTCGGCGGTGGTCCAAGCGACCGGTTGGCCGGGCTGTGGCCAGGGCATGTGGACGGGAAAGCTGACAAAGGGAACATCGGCCTTGGCGGCCAACTTGATTTGACTCGCGAAACAACCGGGCGGACCTCCCAGGTACGTGTAGACGCGTCCGGGCCGGTAGAAGGCAACGGTGAGGTTGCGCGCCGGTTCGGCACGTGCCCAGAACGAGACGCGGTACCGATGCCCTTTTTTCAATGCGAGGTTCGGCGCGTGGTAGATATGAAAGTCCGGCCAGGTGCCGGCCGTTGGGTTCTTCAGTTCGATGTGCAACGCGGCCGAATCGGCCTGACCGGTTCGGGCCGCGACATCGACCTTCCCCACGGTGTTTTTCGCGTCGGTTGGCCAAACCGTCCAGTCGCGATTCAGTGCGGTCATGCCACTCGTGAAGTCGCATTCCGGTACGACGTCCAACTGGCTGTCGATATCCTGAACACGGATGTTGTCCAGCCAGATTTCACCCGGTGATCGCCCAAATCGAAAATGCATCGTGGCTTGTCGCGGCTCGTCTTGAGTCGGCGAGAACTCGAATGAAATGACTTGCCCGGCCGGACCAATTCTCAATGGGCGGGAACCCGGAGCCCCCCAGAACATGCGCGCACGCACCGGAGTTCCGTCCACGAGGATTTGTGGGACGCCGTTCGTGACGGCAACACGCACGGTTTCAGCCGCCAGAACCGGTGCGGTGACCCCGAGACTCAGCATCATCGCCAGGCCCAAATACTGTTTTCGCATGATCGTATCTCCCACATCACGTGCGCGCGATCGTCCTATTGGCCGACGGACCATCGAATCCTAGTCTCGGAAGCAGCCAAGCATCACCCCTTGAAATCCGTCGGCCGAATCGGTTCTACTGATTGTTTGACACCTGATCATCCAGTCTAAATGTGCGGTTGTCAAATGTCAGGTTACGATTCAGAGCCTGTTACAAGACTGTTTCCGCGGAGTGTTGATCCGCCTCTTCGACGGACGTGGACGTCCATCGTACGTGTTGAAAGTCAGGTTGTGGTATAGATTCTCAATCATTTTCTTGCCCGTATCGCCAATACTACCGGTGCATCGGCGCGCGATCGTGGACGGCTACGTTGGGCCCCGAAAACGGGCCAAACCCCGCCCGTGGAACGTCTTGACGCGAGGAACTCCCATGAAATATCACATGTTCGTCTTGTGTGGGTCTGTCGCGCTGAGCATGGCCATTGCGAATCCGTCCGCGGCGGCGAATGGCCCGGCTATGGCGGGCAGTGGAATCATACAGTTGGATGCCAAGACCGCACGGATCCACGGCCAAACGGCACGCTTCATGGTGCTGAAGAACATCGGGAATATTTGCTGCTGGACAGATACGCAGGATTGGATCTCCTGGCAATTCGATCCGCGACGGCCCGGAGACTACGTCGTGGAACTCCGGTACTCGTGTGATCCCCGCAGCGTTGGCAGCAAGTTTGAGCTGAGTACCGGTCCACGGAAACTGACTGGCGTGATCGACGTTGCGACAGGTTCGTGGTACCGGCACCGGCGGCTTCGGGTTGGCACGCTTCATTTCGACCAAGCCGGGCGGCAAACGTTGGTGCTGAAACCGACGGACAAGCCGGGTCAGGCTGTCATGAACCTCGCGTGGATTCGGCTGATCCCTGCCAGCGAGTACTCGGATTATGCCGGCGCGATGCGGGCCGCCGAAGCCGAGGCCCGCGTCTTTGTCGTGCCGAACTTCCATCCCGCCAGCTGCGGCTGGCTGACCGATTGGTCCACCGAACGAAACTACTGTGCCAATACCTATCTTGACCACGTGGACCGCGTGCGCACCGACCGGAATTACGCGTTCGCGCTTTCCGAGGTGAACAACATCATCGCGATCATGAACTTGCATCCGGATCGAATGAACGAACTGAAGGCCCGAGTCAGCGAAGGGCGCATGGAACTGGTGAACGGTTTTTTCCTGGAACCGACGGTAAACCTGTCGGGTGGTGAAGCGCTCGTAAAAATGGGTATTGAAGGGATTCGTTGGCAGCAACAAGTGATGGGCGTTCGGCCGCGATTTTGTTGGATGATCGATATCTGTGGTCAACACGAACAGATGGCGCAGATCGTCGCCGGGCTGGAACTGAACGCGCTCGTCTATTGCCGCTTTAATCCGACGGGCAGCGTTCTCCATTGGGCTGAATCACCCGACGGATCCCGGGTGCTGGCGATTTGTCCTGGGCATTACGCCGAATGGCAATCGGTATTCCGCGCGAAGAAGCCATTTGATGAAAAAGAGACGGCGAATCTGCTTGACGATTTGCGCCGGCGAGTGGATACGATGCCGATCGTTGTCGCCGACAATGGACCGGAGTGTGACGCGTCCGGCGTCTCCGCACGTCGGCCACGATATGTCCGCCAACCGGCGCTCGTACTTGGCGGCTCGGGCGATTATAGTTTGGCACCGCTTTGTGCCACATATCCGACGCAGCTTCTATCCCAGCTGGCGCGCAAGGACCCCACGGTCACGGTGCAATTTGCCACGCTGAGCGACTACTTCGATCAGCTTCCGGTTAGACTGAAATCCGCGGCCGCGGATCTCCCGGTGATGCGGACCGGCACGGAGTACGGCTGGAACGCGTTTTGGGTTCAGTGTCCACGGGTGAAGGCATGGTATCGGCACTGCGAACACGCGCTGCAGGCAACCGAGGGGCTGGCGACGATTGCGAGCCTGGACTCGACGTACCGTTATCCGACGAGCGATCTATATCATGCGTGGTTGCTGATGCTGCTGAACATGGACCGCAACACGCTCTGGGGAGCAGCCGGCGGCATGGTTTTTGAACATCCGCGATCGTGGGATGCGCGTGACCGATTTCAATGGGTTGACAGAACAACGGCACGAATTCAAGACGAAGCCTTGCACGCGCTGGCTGGCATGGGCCATCAGGCCGCGGTTGTCAATCCACTCAACTGGCAACGGAGTGGCCCGATCGAGTTACACATGCCGGCCGGCAAAAAGCCGAAAGACCTGGTTTGCCAAACGCTCCCGAATGGACGGACGTTGTGTCGCGCGACGTTGCCATCGTATGGTTTGGCGCCGCTGGCGCTTGTCCCGGGCACCGCGCCCGCGCCGCGCCGCGTTGCGTTGCCCGATACCATCGAGACAAAGTACTACGCGGCGAAAATCGATCCGCGAACGGGTGCTTTGGTGAGTCTGAAACTAAAGCCGAGTCGCCGTGAGATCCTCGCCCGGCCGGGCAATGTGATCGTTGCCGAACAACGTGTGAACCAACGAGTTGTCGCGGGGCATGTTCTGCCGCCGCGAAGCCAGCGCAAGCGGATCGCCAGCTCGGCGGACGGCCCGTCTTCGATCCGTGTCACGATCGGTCCCGTGGCCACGATGGTCGAAGCAACCCGCCCCTTCATCGGGGGCGGGCAGTTGCGTCGCACGACTCGATTTTATCACGACTCGCCGCGGATCGACTTTGAAACCGAACTAAACGACATTCCCGACGGCACCGTGGTCGTGGCCGAGTTTCCGTTGGCCGATCGGATCGCGGAAGTGCGACGCGGCATACCTTACGGGTTCTCGCATGCCGCGTGTGTGCTGGGAAACGATGATACCGTGCATGGCCCGAAACAGGGTGTCGTACCCGTGATCCGATGGTCCCACTACAGTCTGGCCGGCGGTGGCGGGTTTGCCTTGTTCGATCGCGGGCTGACCGGCCGGGAGCTGGACGGGAACACGCCGACCGTCTTTCTGCTTAATGCGGTTGACAAGTATTTCGGCTACCCCAACGCGTGGCTCAGCGGGAAGGGTGCGCACCGATTGCAGTACGCCATCATGGCTCACGCGGGCTCGTTTCGCGCAGCGCGCGTCGCGCAACTGGCCTGGGAGTACAATGCGCCGGCGGTCCTCGCTGCCGACGTGTCGCCAGTCGAATCGAAGTCCTTCATTCAGAGTTCGAGTAATGTGATCATCCAAGCAGTGCGGCGCGAAGGTAAGTACGTTGAGGTG
>CAZSOG010000594.1:0-4452 GCA_964607555.1 uncultured Pirellulaceae bacterium
AATAAACGCGATTGCCAGATCCGCTTCGTGCTCGGGTCCCCATTGATCGACGTAGTGAAACTCGTCGCGTCCCGCGTTCGTGTCCCAATACAAGGGGCGCATATGGTAATCGTACGTGTTATAGGCGTACCAGAAATCGAACCCGTGCCGCCGCCCGGGCGGTGTCCATTCGTTCCACGCAACGCTTCCACGGTTATTGGCACACTTGATGTAGGGCGTGTGTGGTGCTTCCAAATGCCACTTTCCGATGTACCCGAGCGCGTATCCTTGCTGCTTGAGAACGTCCGACCAGCATTGGGACTGCTGTTTCAGTTGCACGTGAAACGGGGCGGTTCGGCTGAGACAATTGCTGAGCACGCCGTTGCGGTGCGGGTACTGGCCGGTCATCAACATCGCACGATAGGGACTGCATACCGGATAGTTGCTCGCGGCCTGCGTGAAGACGACAGCTTGCTTAGCCAGCCGGTCGAGGTTCGGTGTAAGCACGGGCTCCTCGCCCAAGAACCCCATTGCCGAACCGCGCATCTGGTCGGCAAACACGAAAACCAGGTTCGGCGCGTGCGGCGCGGAGCGGCCGGCCGCTGATAGGATGTTATTCGCCGATAAACACGCTAGGATCACCAGTGCCAATACGGTCTTGCGACCCCCGTAGCCAATAGCAAAGAGCATTCGAAACCTCGATGTGATAGTGCATTGATGATGTCAATTTGATTGCAACGCTACTGAACGGCCGGGAATTCCACTCGATCACCGGCAAGTTGCCGCGCCTGATCTTCCGGGTTGGTCGCGCCGTAGAAGATTGCGTTCATGTCAATCCAGGCGGCGACGTGGCGTAGTTCAGTCCGTGACAACTCGACACCCTGGTGACCGGCACGCAGCAACTTCAGCAGTCGGCTGCCACGTGCGCCGTACGTACCGCCGGGCGGCGTGGTCTGGATTTGATTACGCTGAACATACCGGGGGACCAGATGCGTGTTTGCCAACACCGGATCGAACTGCGCCGAATGCCACTGGTCCGGAGTTCCACACAAGGAGACATACGAGTGAGTGAATCCCTGGTACGGCGTACCCCTCAGGTCCAGGTCGGCATCCATCCGCCCAATCCCGTGGCAGCGGACGCAATGTTTGTCGAGTACCGGCTGTACGACCTCGACAAATCCAAACGGGCGACCGCCCAAGTCGCCGGTTGCAATCGTGGACGGCGGACGCCGCAGAGCCGTCGGCACATGGCTCCCGGCACGCGCCGTCATCGCGCGATGCTCGTGACAGCCGATGCATGCCGTTTGCTCGCCTCGTTGAACGAATGTTAGCGACCGCATCGTCTGGTAGGCCATGCCCTGCTCATCCAATGCCTGAAACAGGATCGGTTTGTCCGCCGGGACCTCGAAATAGGCCGACCCATCCGGCTCGACCGGCACCGTTCCCAGAATCGCGCGCCCGTTTTCCTCGCCGGCCACGCCAACGCGCGGCTGGTTGGCCAACCACGTTGACTTGGGAAACAGCTGCACGATACGCAGCTGCTTGATCGTGCCGCGCGGTACATCGCCCAGCCCCTGGTAGACGTCGGTCAATACGAACCGGCCGGTTGGCCGCCCCGCCATGGGCTCGACTTCGGGCAAGACCGGCGGTTGCTGGCGCGGCGCCAGTGGCATTGGGTTGGTCGTGCCGATCTCCGGATCGCGATACAACAACTCGCGGTTGCCGCGCGCATCGAGCAAATAGACACCCAACGCATTGTCCGGGTTCGGGTCCGTCATGTGCTCGGCTTGGAACCGCAAGTGATATGGGCTGAACGCGACCAGAAAGTACTGTTCGGAAAGTGGCCATGGCGCGGCGTACCACTCGTTCAGCTGACCCTCGGCTTCGGGATACGGCAACGGAGTGATGCGGGTAACCGCGTTCGGATTGTTCGCGCCGAGCGCCGGGTCGAGGAGACAGACGGGGCCGCCGGTAATGGAGTGGTGTGCGGAAGCGACAAACACAATTTTCCGCGAGCCGGGAATCGGTTTGGCCTGGAAGGAACAGTGTGGTTTGGGCAACGCGTTGCCCCAGACCGCCACCGGGTTCGTCCCATCGGGCCGGATGGACCAGAGATTCTCGTGCGTCACGGCGTCCCGGTCGATATAGTCCCACCGCGCATGCAGCACGTGGCCCGAGTGGGAAACCGCCGGAAACCACTCGGACACATCGTTGTAGGAAAGGGCGTGGACCTTGGAGCCGTCGGCGTGCATGCGATGCAACGTGTACGTGTGCCAGCGGTAGGAATATTCGGGTCCGAAGCACCGTGAGTAGCCCTTGCGCCGAGTGGAACAGAACACAATGTCACCGCCCGGCAGGTACTCCGCCATCATGTCGTCGTACGGACCATCGGTCAGCTGCCGCAGCCCGCTGCCGTCCACGTTGATCTCATACAGATGGAAATAGCGGTCGGATGATCCGGATTCATTCACCGGCAGTTTCGCCGGATCGGGTACGCGATTGTCACACGCGACGAACGCGAACAGGATCCGTTGGCCGTCGTAGGACAGCCGTGGCTCGAGCACGCTCCCGGGTGGCAGTTGGCCCGCAAGGATGTCGCGCGTGGCGAGCGACATACCGGGTTTTTCGACAATGTACAATCCACCACCCGGGCGTTGTCGCCAGCCGAAATACTGGGCCACCAGGTGACTCCAGGAAGGTGGCACGCGCTTGCACACCAGGATGGGGCCAAAATCGAGCAACGGGTTCGCCAAAGCGATGGCACGTTTCAAACGCCGCAGATGCAGCCATGCCGAACGGCTAGATGCCAGCTCTCCACGGTTACCGCCTTTGGATTCCGCAAACCGCTCAAGTTGTTCCGCTTCACTTCGGCAGAAATCAGAACCACGGTCCACGCGCAGGTCTTTCAAAAGCTGCCGCGTTCTCGTGTACTGGCTCTCGATCGCCCGGTCGTATGCCGCAACCGTGCCGTCAATGGCGTCCTGCCGCCGCCAATCGGCCTGAACCATGGCACGTAAGGACAATGGCATGGCATTCTGGATACGGCCGGACGCCGGCTGTTTCATCAACCGCGAAAAATGGGCGTCGGCGGCGAGATGGTGATCCAATAGAGTCCAGCCCACTACCCACTGGCCTCGATAGGGAGCATCCCAGATGGCTGGAACCGCGCCCTGATCGCCGGCCGTGTTCAAGGTGATCTGAATGTTGCCATGCACGTCGAAAGCGGCCGTGAATTCCCATGCACCGGTTAAGGAAGCGGCGAGTGCCAGCCCCCGTTGGTCTTGGCCGCCGGCCACGACGAACAGCGGTAGCGCGTCACGGTCTGTCAGAGTGACCGGTTCGCCAGGCTGCAGTCGAACAATCCGCAGCGCGAGCTCCGGGCCCCATGCGTAAACGACAGGCATGTATGCTTGTGCCCCGGCACCGACCTCCATCTCATACCGCCAGCCATCGGCCCCCTGCTGATGTCGATCGAACGCGGCCGAAGCGCGATATTCTCGCGCATCACTGTCGAATCGCACACGCGGGTCCCATCCCGTCGTGTCGCATGTGATTGTCCCGCGCCGGTGGACGACGAAACGAATCCGGTCGCCCCGGTGAACGTCGAGCGTCAGGTCATGCGTCGTGCCAACACCGTCCGCGCCGTCAATCTCGGCATGCCAGATATCGCGATCGTTCAAGCGAATTGTCGCTCGTATGCCGTCGCCGGATTGGTGCAATTTGAATACGCGCCCAGACACGCGCACGCGGCCGTCATGCGGAACCACGAAGCACCGCACACTCGGTGTGTTCTGGCCGGGATGATGCCAGTTCCGGCCGACGCGCGTCCAATCAGGACCCGTAAAAAACGTCGAGCCATACCACTGTCGCGTATCATACTTCAGTTCCCGGTAACGCCCGTCGTGCCAGCCCGGAGCGCCGGCCAGCAGCTTCTGGAATATGACGTGACCGGCCGGTCGCGTTTCTTCCGCTGACGCTCGGCCGCTCGGGCCAAACCAACACGCGATCAAACACAAGGACCAACATAATACGATCTTGCCCAATTCGACGCGCGCACCGTGCGCCCGTTCTTCGAAACAAGCAACGGGAACCATGCCGACCGGAGGCGTGTTTTCTGGTAGCGTTCGGGATTCTGGCATCCGCGTCTGATGGCATTTCATAACGGCCTCGCAATTAAGTTTCCCCGTTGCCCGACCCGGGACGCCACTTCCATGACACTGGACACCCACGGCAAATAGATAGGCGGGGCAGACAACCGACTTTACCATGATACATGTCGCCATCGCATAAATCCACAGCACCTTGGCCAGCCGGTAATGGCAAGATTCGAGTGTAGCGCGAAGATAGGTTGATAAGAAGAAAATAAGAAATAAGAAATAAGAAAAAAATAGAGAACTCGTTGGACAGCGCCACTTTTTTTCGTTATTGGTTTGTCAATGCTTGGATTGTCGGTATCCGGCCCCCGCCCAGCTT
>CAZSOG010000595.1:0-4445 GCA_964607555.1 uncultured Pirellulaceae bacterium
GCACTACCCGCGTCG
The DNA here is from genome assembly GCA_964607555.1 of uncultured Pirellulaceae bacterium. GTDB lineage: Bacteria > Planctomycetota > Planctomycetia > Pirellulales > Pirellulaceae > JAJSAJ01. The sequence continues at coordinate 16 of CAZSOG010000595.1, forward strand.
CTCGCCCGACATCAACTCCCGTGGCGGCTGAACCTCGACCTAAAAACTTGACTCAAGATCATCAAATTCCGGCCCATGAGGTTTCTAATTCAAGGGTTCGTTCGCACCAGAGGCCGGCCTGCAGCAGTGTGGTTTCCGAGTGCGGCGGCCCGATCAACTGGATGCCGACCGGAAGGTGTGATGAGTCCATACCGCACGGGAAGCAGAGCGTTGGGAACCCGCAATAACTCCACGGCGAATTGAATGCGGGATTGCCGGTCGACGCGCGCGGTGGTGCCGTGGTGGTGGTCGCTGGTGTCAGCCACACGGTCTCGGCTTCCAGGCGACGGGCAAGTGTACGCGTGAAATCCCGACGGTGCTTCAGCGCGGCCGCGTAATCCACACTCGATACGCGCAATCCCTCGTTGATCAGCTCGGCCACGTTCGGCGCGAAGGCGTCCGGATTATCCGCGAATACTTGCCGATGGTACTCGGCCGCTTCCACCGCCATGATGCGCCGGTGCATCGCGAGGACTTCCGTGAGGTCGCCTGGGAACACCTCGGAACGAATTTCCGCGCCGTGCCGTGCGAGCTGTGCGACACATGCGTTCACCACGGTCTTCACTTCGTCCGACACCTGGGAGGAGAGGAAGGATTCGGGCACAACCAGCCGCGGCGGAGTGGTTGCCGCGTCTTCTTCGACGAACGCCCGCACGTCCGCGACGGCACGATCGGACGACCACATGCAGGCCAGGTCACTCACGTCGCGGCCCATCGGGCCGATGTGATCCAGGTGAAAGCTGACTGGCACGACACCCTGCGTGCTCCATGCGTCGAGCGTTGGTTTGAGGCCGCACACACCACAATAGGCGGCGGGGCGGATAATCGACCCGCCGGTCTGGCTCCCCAAGGCCGCCAGGCACATATCACATGCCAGCGCCGCGGCACTCCCGCTGCTCGATCCGCCGGGCGTTCGATCGACGGCGTGCGGGTTGACCGTCGCCGCGGGGTCGAAACACGCGAATTGGGTCGTCACGGTCTTGCCCAGGATAATCGCCCCGTGACGGCGCAACTTGCCAACCGCGTCCGCATCGCGCCGCGCGATGTGTCCGGCGCGCAGAGGCGAACCGGCCCGAGTCGGCAGCCCCGCCACGTCAATGATGTCCTTCACACCGATCGGAATGCCGTGCAAGACACCGCGCCAATGGCCTGCCGCCGCCTCGCGTCCCAACTGTTCCGCGGCGGTCATCGCCCCGTCGCGATCCAGCTGGACCCACGCGTGGATCGCCGGTTCGCGACGGTCGATCGTTCTCAGACACTCGTCCACAAGATCGACCGGCTGCAGCGTCCCCTCGCGCAACCGCGCGGCCGCATCCAGGATACGCAAAGATTGCATCTTTTCTAATTTCTAATTTCTAATTTCTTATTTCTTATTTCTTATTTCTTATTTTCCTCTTCCACATCACTAATGATTCAACTCGTATTCCGTGATCTTGTTTTCGTGTTGCAGTGTGAGCGCGATATCGTCCAGGCCATCCAGGAGGGCGGCGCGACGGAAATCGTCGAGTTCGAAGGGCGCGGACCAGTCCGCGTCATCGGAAACGGTGCACGATTCCAGGTCGACGATCAGTTGATAGCCGGGATTCGCAGCAACCCGTTCGAATATTTGCTGTACGGTCGACTCTGGCAACGCGACCGGCAGGACGCCGTTCTTGAAGCAGTTGTTGTAGAAAATATCGGCGTAGCTGGGGGCAATGATCGCGCGGATCCCGTAGTCCGATAATGCCCACACGGCATGTTCGCGGCTCGACCCGGACCCGAAATTACGTCGCGCGACCAAAATTGTCGCGTTCCGAAACTGGGGCTGATTCAATTCAAAATCCGGGTTTTCCTGGCCGTCATCGGTATAGCGCCAATCGAAGAACAGGAACTCGCCAAACCCCGTTCGCTCGATGCGTTTGAGGAACTGTTTGGGGATGATTTGATCGGTATCGATATTCGCTCGGTCGAGTGTCGCGACAAGTCCGCGGTGTTTTCGAAATGGTTGCATGCTGGAGTCCAATTTGTAACGCTGAAGTGCAAACTGACGCGTTTCCCAAGGTTAAGCCCAAGGCGTGGGTCCGGAGTGGAAACGCGCAGAACCAATCACATCACAAGCCCTCGTTTAATCTCGTTTTATCTTGGAATCTGTAACCAAACTGCCTGGACAGAGTGTTTGTCCGCTCCATCGACGGACGTGGACGTCCGTCCTACACCTTTGAGACCAGGTCTTGTTACAGCCTCTTAATCTTAATCGTAATCGTAATCCTACTCCTACTCTGTACTCTCTCATCTCACTTCGCAACACGAACTGACTCGTTCCGCCCGGGCCGGCCCGGGCTGTCAGAGGGGCAGCGACGCGTCGTTGGGCGATCCTATTGCCAATCACGGACGTCGACGAAATGGCCGGTGACGGCGGCGGCGGCGGCCATGGCGGGGGAGACGAGATGCGTGCGTCCGCCCTTTCCCTGACGTCCTTCGAAGTTCCGGTTGCTGGTCGCCGCACAACGTTCGCCTTCGGCCAGTTTGTCGGGGTTCATGGCCAGGCACATACTGCACCCCGCCTCGCGCCACTGGAATCCCGCGTCGCGAAACACGCGGTCGAGTCCTTCCTGTTCGGCCTGCCGTTTAATCTGCCCGCTGCCGGGCACGACCATCGCGCTAACTCGGTCGACGACGCGCCGCCCGCGCGCCACAGCGGCCGCCGCGCGAAGGTCTTCGATGCGCGAGTTCGTGCAGGAACCGATGAACACGCGATCGATGGGAATATCGGTGATTGGTGTGCCGGCCCGCAACCCCATGTACTCAAGGGCCCGCGCGGCTGATTTCTGCTCCGTGGCGTCGGCGAACGAACCGGGGTCCGGGACGCGTCCAGCGATCGATGTGACTTGGCCCGGGTTCGTCCCCCACGTAACCTGTGGGGAGATCGTGTCCGCTTGAAACACGCGGGTTGCATCGTAGGCGGCGCCCGGGTCCGTGGGCAGCCGCTCCCAGCGTTCGATGGCGTGCTCCAAGGCGTCGCCGCGTGGCACGAACGGTCGCCCACGCAAATAATCGTAGGTCGTCTTGTCGGGTGCAATCATCCCGGCCCGGGCCCCCGCCTCGATCGTCATGTTGCAGACCGTCATGCGCTGCTCCATGCTCAGAGCCAGAATCGCGTCACCGGTGTATTCAAGCACATATCCGGTCCCGCCACTTGTGGTTAATTGGCCGATCAGGTAGAGGATCAGGTCTTTCGCCGTCACGCCGAATCCAAGCTGCCCGTCGACGCGCAGCTCCATCGTCTTTGGCTTGTTCTGCAGAAGCGTCTGGGTGGCCAAGACATGCTCTACTTCGCTCGTACCGATCCCGAACGCCACTGCGCCGAACGCGCCATGAGTGGCCGTATGGCTGTCGCCGCAGACGATCGTCATGCCCGGCTGCGAATAGCCGAGCTCCGGCCCAATCACGTGGACAATCCCCTGGCTTGGGCTGTCCAGGTCGTACAACGTGATCCCAAACTGGCGACAGTTTTCGCGTAGCGTGTCGATTTGTTTCCGGGAGATCGGATCGGCGATCGGCTGGTCGCGGTCGGTTGTCGGTACGTTATGATCGGGCGTGGCGATCGTCCGTTCGGGACGGCGGACCGAGCGCCCGGCCAGGCGCAGCCCTTCGAATGCCTGCGGGCTGGTGACCTCGTGCACGAGCTGCAAGTCGATGTACAGCGCGGTCTGTTTGCCCGGCTCGGCAAAAACGACATGCTCGTCCCAGATCTTATCGAACATGGTTCGGGACGTCGGATTCGATACGTTCACTTTTCGCTCCGCCAGTAATACGAGGCTATCACAAATCTGTTTCCGCGACCGACCAGGAAGTCCATCGCACGCATTGCAAGGCCGGTATCCTGTTTCCAGGAACGAAATGGTCTGATCGACGCACACTCGGCCAAATGCTATTTCCAGTCGCGCCGGGCCGGAACCGGGTCGCCCCGTGAGTATAGTGAATCCGGAGACGCGGCGCAAGGTCGCCACACATGAAGAGGGGGGCAAGAATATCATCGGCGAAATGGTGGACGACGATGGCTTCGAGGGAGGTGAGAGAGGTGAGAGGAGAGAGGGCAAGAACATGGTGGGCAAGAATATGAGTCTAGGCGGTGGCGTTGTAAGGTGCTGGAAACCTTATGGGCGGAAATTTGATGATCTTGAGTCAAGTTTTTGGGTCGAGTCAAGTCGGTTGCGTTGTAGCGAGTTGGGAGTTAGAAACTTAGGCTGCCAGATGTGTGCACCGTGGGCGCATGTTTCCAAGCGACGGGCCGGAGCGCGACCGAGGAGGCCGTGCTCCGTTGTGGGTCGCGGGCCTCCGGCGTGATTATGCGCAGCGCGCATTAGGAGTTCGTGCGCGGCGGGAGCGGCAGCGTGCGAAACAGACGCTCC
>CAZSOG010000596.1:0-4445 GCA_964607555.1 uncultured Pirellulaceae bacterium
CCCCCACCCAGCTGGTCTGGGTGGAGCCAGTGATTCTGTACTACGCGGCGGCGCACGCGCCGATCCCCTCCCCGCCCGCCGCTTCGCGGCGGGCGGGGAGGGGATGTTTTTTGCGCGCCGCTCTAGTGCATAATCATGCGCTCCACCCACACAAGGTGGGTAGGGGCGTCACTCCCTCGATTAGAGTGATTTGCGCCATTCGTGACAGACCAAGTGATGCTGTCCAAATAATCAACTACTTGCAATTCACAATGAGTGTTTCGATCGCCTCCCACTGAAGTTGAAGGCAAACGATTTAATTGTACCTCCTGCGCCGAAGACCCGGGAAATGCGGCCTCATCTGGCCGAGGCGACGTGACACGCAATGGGATCGCACTCATTTCGGTCATCGACCGGGACGGACAACCAGACGTTGGCCGACGGGACGTACAACTACGCGCATGACGACGAAGGCGATCGGACCAGCCGGACCGAGATTGCCACCGGCGCGGTGACCGTATACACGTGGGACCATCGCAACCGGCTGACCCCATTGCCCCGTTCGATTGTCAATAGGTCTGGTGGTCGGGATGTTGTTGCCAGATCTTGAATAGCGCGCGACATTCATCGCGCAGTACGCCGGGGACCAATCGCACGCGACTGCCACCGGTCCGGAGCAACTGTTCGGCGGGGAGTTGTAACTCGTTGAATCCGGCTGCTGCGGCGTCGTGGATCGTGGCGCCATAGTAGACCGTCTCGACGCGTGCCCAATGCAATGCGGCCATGCACATCGGACAAGGCTCGCAGGTCGACGCGGCGATGCAGTCGTCCAGCAGGACGCGATTCGTTTCTCGGCATGCCGCGCGCAACGCCGTTATTTCGGCGTGCGCCGTGATATCCGTGGTTGCCAAAACCACGTTGTGGTGGCAGGCGACAATCTGTTCATCCCGGGCGATCGCGCAGCCGAACGGCGATTGCCCGGCGTCAATACCCCGCAGTGCCACGGTGATCGCACGCCGCATCAGTTCTTCAGGTGTCATCATCGCGTCTTCCACGTCAGATCCGTTTGTGTCTTGCGGTCGGGTACGTCACCGAAGCGTCGGCGAATTGCGTGTGCTTACGGAAACGCGTTGGTTGTCCGCCGCCGCGCCGCGCGCGCGATCTCTCGTCATGTTCCGCGTACGACGCCGCCGAACCACTCGATCTGGCGGCGCGCACAGTAGTGATACCCATGCTGCCGGCAGTACGGTTGCAGCCAGGCGGCAATCAGGTTCAGTGGCTCGGCATCAATACCTTGGGGCATCAGCATAATACGATCCCGACTCAACTCGGGGAAACGGCTGACGTAATCGTCGATTTCCGCGAGATCCCCTGGTTGGTCCACGACGAATTTGATTTGGTACGCGTGTTCACGAGCGAGTCGCCGCACGACGCGGGGTGCGTCACGAGTTTGTTCGTGACGTTGTTTCCAGCGAGCCTCGCATGGCTGGCGCGGCGTGGAATTGGACAGCTTGGGGCTGATCGACATAAGGTCGCACATGACGGGCAGATAGAGGGTACCGGCGGTCTCAATGGTCACATGATACGCGGCCGCATTCAGTCGATCGCACAAGGGAAGCAACTCGGCGAACAGCATGGGTTCACCGCCGGTTACGACGACGTGTCGGGCGGTGCACTGTTCGACGCGTTGGATGACCTCGTCGACCGACAGGTCCGTGCCGCGGGGCGCATGGGACGCATGCGGTGTATCGCAGAACCAACAGCGCAGATTGCAGCCCGCGACGCGGACGAAGACGCTCTCCGTTCCCGCCAGGAATCCCTCCCCTTGAATCGACTGATAGATTTCCGCAATCCGCATGCAATGAATCTCCGCGAACCGTTCGGGACGGCCATCATCGACGGCTGAGAATGATCGCGACCAGCCCCGTCAGTCAACACGCGGCACGCCCCAGTCGGCCACGAACGTTTCCTGACAAGCGGGACATCGGATCCGTGTCCCGAGCCGTTTGATTCTGAGTTTAATCGATCGCGCACACTTCGGGCAGTCCACGACAAACCGAACATGGCCCTTCGCCAACGGCTCCCACACCTGTTCCGGAACATCGTCCATGTGAATGTCGGCGGGGGTGAGGACGGTCAACAGCCGGCGCGTGACGGGCGCGACATCGACGACTCGGTTCGCCAACCGCCGCACGGAATCCTCGAATACGTTGCGCACCAGGCGACCGTTACCGAAATGCTGATCGCGCCGCGTGTAGAGCCACTGAAATCCGAGCAGCAATTTAGCGCGGGTCTCCGCGGGCAATTCGTACTGGTTGGTCGCGCACATCCGCGCGCAGATCCGGCCCAGGTCGATCGGGGCGTAATCATCGAACATGATTTTGGTATTGAAGCGCGAGCTCATCCCCGGATTACTTTGGATCAGATGCCGCATCGGCTCCGGATAACCGGCCAGGATCAGAACGAGCCGATCGCGGCTGTCTTCCATGCGTTTGATCAATGCCTGCACCGCCTCCTGGCCGTACGGATCTTCGGCCGTATCCGCGACCAGGCTGTATGCTTCATCGATAAACAGGACGCCGTCCATGGCCTCGTCGATTTTTCGATGCGTCTTCGGCCCGGTCTGGCCGGCGTATTCAGCGACCAATCCGGATCGATCCGTTTCGACCAGGTGCCCTTTTTTGAGCAGATCGAGGGCTTTGAAAATGCGTCCGACGATACGGGCCACGGTCGTCTTCCCGGTACCAGGATTGCCCATGAAGATCATGTGCAAGCTCAGGTCCTGCTCGGGCAATCCGGCCTCTTTGCGACGCCGTTGCAGTGCCAGAAAATTGGTCAACGTGCGAATCTCTTGTTTCACTCCCTCCAAGCCGACCAACTGATCCAGTTCCGCCAGCGTGTCCTCCAGCGACGGTTGCGCGTCGGCATCCAGCGGGGCGGCTTGCTCGGCCTGTTGCACCTGCTGCCGGACGCGCGTATGTGTGTCGGACACGGTCGCGGCCTGGGTCGCGATCATCCCCGGCACGCCGGCCGCTTCGCCGGCACTCGAATCATCAAGCGGCAGCCGTTCCAACAGCACTTCGATTTCACTCTGGATGCCACGCAACGCGTCGGCTTCGTCACGACTGATGTGACCGTCCGCCTTGGCCACCAGGTTGCCGACACGCATGACCACCGTCTCCAGCTCGGCCACGCGCTCGCGCAACACGGGCACGTCATCGAAGGGGCGTACGAGACTGTACCACTTGAGTCGGCCGGAATCATGGAACATGCGCCGGGCGGCTTCGCGCAGCGCGTCGCCGTCAAGTTGTTGCTGCCATAGATGGTCGATCAGGATCCGTGCGAGTTCGCGTTCTTCGCGCGTCCAATGTCGATCCGCCGTGGCGACGTTCGCGTAGATCTTGACCAGCAGTCCCTTGTGCAGATCGACCATCCGGCGAATTGCGTCATGCCGCGCCGACTCGCGCGTCTCACCCTGCTGCTCCAGCGCCGCGCGTGCCGCGTCGATATAGATGCGTTTGCACTGAATCAACGCATCACGAAACTGGTTCGCGATGCTGCCGCCATCCGTGCTCATGATCGTGCCTCGACGATTCGGTTGGCGAGGAGCCGGCAAAGCGGGTCATGGCCCGAGTCGCAGAAGCCGAGGTGCAAATGCCGGCGCCAGCCTTCCGCGAATCGATAGTGGCCCGACAGGTGTCCCACGGCGGCATCCAGATCACGCATCATCTGAAGATAGGAGTCCAGGCCCTGACTCTCGTCGAGCCAACGTTTTTGACTTTCATGCAGCGCCAGCATCGCCACTTTGTCGTCTTCCAGGTCGGAAACATCGACGAAGAAATCGGGCATGACGGGACGATTCAGCGGATCCCGGTTCGAGTACGGTTGGGCATGATAGACGGCCACGGGCTTCATCACGGCCGGGCGCGGTGGATCGACCACGAAATTCGGCATCCCCCGTGCGAAGGCTGCGGTGACGACCAGCCGGCACGTGTTCACGTGGTCTTCCATGTAATCCACGGGCGCATGCGTCAAAACGATGTCAGGCGATACGTTGCGCATCACCGAAGCGACTTGTGCCAACGTCGGGCGGTCATAGAAGATGTCCAGGTCGTGCCCGATACTCGAGTGAAACACCGCGCCGATGCGTGCCGCCGCCGCCACGGCCTCGGCACCGCGTTTCGCTGCCGTCGTGGGCCCGTCCATCGTCGTGCTGCCCAGATTGCCGTCGGAGAGGGTCATGTAATGAATGGCACAGCCGGCGTCGCGCAGTGCCATCAGCGTTCCGGCCATCAGGAACTCGATGTCGTCCGGATGGGCCGAAATTGCAAATGCCGTGGTCATGATCTGTTACGTCCCATCTCTCTATTTTTGTAACCGTTCACGGCACCCGCTATCAAGGAACACTAATCTTCACTGATCAACACTAATGATACCGCCCCGGAAAGTCTGCAACACTCAACATA
>CAZSOG010000597.1:0-4443 GCA_964607555.1 uncultured Pirellulaceae bacterium
GACGCAACGCCGGATGCTGGACCTGGTCGCCGACCATGTGACGGCGCTGATTCATGCTCCGGATTTGCTGGCCGACGGTTTCGACCGGCACGGTTGCCTGGTTCCGAAGCAATGGTTGGACATGCCGATCCCAATCGACACCACGCAAGTTAAGATCGTCGATGGACCGGACGAACAGGCCGGTGCCGTGGTGGACACGATCCGTGCGTTTGCCGGCCGCTACCGCGCCGACCAGATTGTCGTCGGCATTTTAGACGAGCAGATCGTCCCGCCGATTCAACAGCGCATGTTGCAGGCCGACCTGGCCAACCGCTGGATGGTCGGCAAGACGGTATCGGCAACCGCGCCGTTCCGCTTGCTGGATATCCTGGCGCGGCTCTTGGAACACGCTCGATCGCGCGACTTTGCCGAGTTGATTCGCCACCCGGACGTTTACGAGTGGATCGATGCCCGGATCGATGACGATGCATGGCTTGTTCGCGTGGACCGTTACCGTGCCGACCATTTGCCGGCCTCGTTGGACGAGTGGCCGAGCGCGGCGTCGGATCATGCGCGGCCCGCGGCGGTGCGTCGTCTGGTGCGCGGTCTGATAAGCCGATTACGAGGCAACGCACGTCCGTTGGATGCCTGGGCGCCGCTCATCGCCGAGATGCTGACCGAGTTCTACGGGGAGGCGGAATTCGACCCAGCCGTGCCAGACCATTACTACACGCTGCAGGCGTTGACCGCGCTGCGTGCCGGCCTGTTGGAGCAAATGCAAGTTCCGCACGCGTTGATGCCCGAGTTGTCCGCCACCGAGGCGATCGGACAACTGCTCACCACGGTGGCCGGTAACACAATACCAGCGCCCCCTGCCGCCGACGCGATCCCGCTGCTCGGCTGGCTCGAGTTACCGCTGGATACCGCCCCCGCGCTGATCGTTACGTCGCTGAATGAAGGGCGCGTGCCCTCGGCCGTCAATTCGGATCTGTTTCTGCCCAACGCGCTGCGCCGGCACTTGGGGCTGGTCGACAATCATCGCCGTTACGCGCGCGATGCGTACGCGCTGCGCGTGCTGGCCGCGTCGCGCGGCGACCTGACACTGATCGCCGGTCGCCACACGGCCGATCATGACCCACTGGCCCCGAGCCGTCTGCTGTTCGCCACCGATGACCCGACCATGGCGCGGCGGGCGCGGCGATTTTTCGAGCCGCCCGAATCGGCGCCGCCGCCCCTCGGCTTCCGCACGGCAGGTACTCCGGCGCCCGTATCCGGGCTGTTCGTGCCCAAGCCGGAACCGATCAACGATCTCAAGAAGACGATCAGCGTCACGGCGTTTCGCGCCTATCTGGCCTGCCCGTACCGATTCTATCTGCGCTACGTGCTGGGGTTGCGGCCGGTCGATGACACGGCGGAAGAGCTCGACGGCGCCGCATTTGGGAATCTACTTCATGACGTTCTTTCCCTGTTCGGAAAGGATGACGTTCACAAATCGACGAATGTTTCGGAGATTCGATCGTTTCTGCACCACCAGCTGGATGCGATGGTCGGTGCCGTCTACGGCCGGGCCCGACTACCGGCGATTGATGTTCAGATCGAGCAGGCACGTGCCCGGCTGACCGCGTTCGCCGCCTGGCAAGCCGAGCGGACCCGGGAGGGCTGGGAGATCCTCCACACGGAGACGCCCGGTGACGCCCCCGCGACCCTGTCCGCGGGTGAAAAACGCAAAGTTACGCTGCACGGACGGATTGACCGGATCGACCAGCGTGGCGATACATGGGCGGTACTCGATTACAAAACGGCCGACACGCCACGAACGCCGGCGGAGACCCATTTGAAGGCCAATGAATGGATCGACCTGCAGCTGCCACTGTATTGTCATATCGTGGCGGCCATGGCGCATGAAGGGCCGGTCGAATTGGGCTACGTCGTGCTGCCGAAGGATGTCACCAAGACCGGGCTGCTGATGGCCGATTGGGACGAGGAAAAGCTGCGCGAGGCCGATCGGGTGGCCGAGCATGTCGCGCGGAATATCCTTGACCAGCGGTTCTGGCCGCCGACCACGCCCCCGCCACGGACGTTGCCCGAATTTGCTTCCATCTGCCAGGACACCGCGTTCCACCCCCGTTTTGAAGGCGACCAGGACGCCGCCACGGAGGTGAACTCATGAGCGAATTCCCACACGTTTTGATCCGCGCCTCGGCCGGTACTGGCAAGACGTTCCAGCTGTCGAATCGTTACCTCGCTCTGTTGCACGCGGGGGCGGCGCCCGATCAGATTCTCGCCACCACATTCACGCGCAAGGCGGCCGGCGAGATCCTCGATCGCATTATGACTCGTCTGGCGGCCGCGGCCCTCGAACCGGACGCGCGCCGCGACCTGGCCACGCATCTCGGCCTGCCGTCACTGTCCGACACCGAGTGCCACCAGCTGCTGCGCCGCGTGATCGATCACTTGCATCGGCTGAAAATCTGCACGCTCGACGCATTCTTCGCGCAACTGGCGAGCAGTTTCAGCTTGGAGCTGGGCCTGCCCGCCGGTTGGCGGATCGTCGAAATGGTGCAGGACATCGTGCTCCGCAATGCGGCGATCGAGGCCACGCTGCAAGACGACGGCGATCGCAGTGTCACGCGTCTGGTCCACCTGATGGCCAAGGGCGAGGCGCAGCGGTCGGTCGGCGACCTGGTCCGCTCCACGGTCAACGATTTGTACAGCCTGTACCTTGAGACCGACGCCGCGGCCTGGCAACGGATACCCCGTCCAGCCTTGCTCAGTAGCGCGAAACTGGCCGCGGCTTTGGCGGCCCTGCGCGCCGCGCCCCTGCCCGGACACCAGAGCATTGCGAACGCGCACGCCGCCAGCATCGCCGCCGCCGAGGCGCGCGATTGGGAGCTGTTCATCAGCAAGGGGATCGCCGCGAAAGTGCGCGTGGGAGAAACCACCTTCTATCGCAAACAGCTTGCCGAGGAAACGGTCGCGGCCTATGCGCAGGTGATCCGGCACGCACGCGCGGTGTTGCTCGACCAGATAGCCCATCAAACCGAAGCGACATACGCGCTGCTGGATCGGTTCCACACGGCGTATGCACGTTTGAAACGGCAGCGCCACGTACTTCGATTCGAGGACGTCACGCGGTCACTTACCCGCGGCCCGGCATTGGGAGGCATCGATCGGCAGCAGTATCGGCTGGATGCTCAGCTTTGCCACTTGCAGCTAGACGAGTTCCAGGACACATCGGTCGGACAATGGCAGGTGATTCGACCGTTTGCCCGTCATCTGATCGCCCCAGCGGCCCTGCCAAACGCGCGGCCGGCCGCGGCGCCCCGCGGTTCCTTCTTCTGCGTCGGCGACATGAAACAGGCGATCTACGGCTGGCGTGGCGGCCGGGCCGAGATTTTTGACGCGATGGAGCGCGAGCTCGACCAGCTGCAGTGCCAATCGTTGAATACAAGCTACCGATCCGCCCAACCGATCATTGACACGGTGAACACGGTCTTCACGCGGATGACGCGGCACTCGCGTCTGGAAAAGTACGAAACGGCCGTGCAAACATGGTGCGGGAAATTCGAAACACACACGACGGCGCGGACCGGCATGGCGGGCTACGCGGAACTGCAAACAGCGCGGCGCGCCGGTGAGGATGAAGCACAAGACGATGTCACGCTTGCCTGCGCGGCCGATCGGATCCAGCAACTGGTCGCCGCCGCGCCGGGCCGTGGCATCGGCGTTTTGGTCCGGAAAAACAGCGTCCTCAGCCAGATGATCTATGAGCTGCGCGCACGGCATGTGCCGGCCAGCGAGGAGGGCGGTAACCCGCTGACGGATTCACCCGCGGTTCAGGTCATCTTGTCACTGTTGCAGCTGGCCGATCACCCCGGTGACACCGTGGCGCGATTCCATGTGGCCCACTCGCCGCTCGGCGCCGGCGTGGGCCTGGTCGACCATCGCGATTTCCAGAGTACGCTCGCATTGGCGACGGCAATACGCACGATCTTGCTGCACCGAGGCTATGGGCCCGCCATTTTGGAGTGGGCACGCCGCCTGGCGCCCTGTTGTGATCGTCGCGACCGTAGCCGGCTCCAACAGTTGGTCGAACTGGCATTCACCTATGAATCGATGGCCACCTTGCGCACCACGGATTTCTTGCGCTTCGTGGAAACCGAGCGCGTCGCCGATCCAACCACCGCCGCGGTACGCGTCATGACCATCCACCAGGCGAAGGGGCTGCAGTTCGACATCGTCGTGCTGCCCGACCTGCGTCAGAAGCTGGTCGGGCAGCCGGGCGCGTGCGTGGTCGGCCAACCATCACCGACCGAGCGCATTGACCGGGTTTGTCTGTACCGTAACGAGGCGATTCGTTCGTTGTTACCGAGAGAGTTACAACAGTTGTTCGAGGAGACCACGAACCAGGCGGTTCATGAATCGCTGTGCGTGTTGTATGTCGCGCTGACGCGCGCCGTGCAC
>CAZSOG010000598.1:0-4440 GCA_964607555.1 uncultured Pirellulaceae bacterium
AAAACTCAGCTTCCAAGATGTACGATGGACGTCCACGTCCGTCGAAGAAGCGGATGATAACTCTGCCGAGGCAGTTTTGTTACAGCCCCTCAGTTCCAGATGAGTCCTTCAGGCAGTTGGTTCAGGTTGCGGCAGCCCTCCGCTTCCACGATCACCATGTCCTCGACGCGAATCCCTCCGATCGCCTTGCAATAGACGCCCGGTTCGACGGTAACCGCGTCGCCGACGACCAACGCGGGGCCGCCGTTGTCGAGCAACGGTGGTTCGTGTACCTCAAGCCCGACGCCGTGGCCGGTACCGTGCACCATGGCACAATAGGATGCCGGCGCATCGGCACCGGGCAAACTCGTCTCGTACCCATGATGGCGGATGACCTCGAGCACGGCCTCGTGAACTTGCTGGCCGGTGACGCCGCTCCGAATCGCGCCAATGCCGGCCGCCTTCGCTTCCAAGACAGCCGCATGCATCTTTTGAACCGGTTCGGAGAGGTCGCCATGCACGACCGTGCGCGTGCAATCGCCGTTGTAGAGAGTCTCTTGGTTTTGGGGGAAGATATCGATGATCACCGGTTGCCCCGTGTGCAGGGGGCCACTGCCAAGCTCATGGCAATCGGCACCCTGGACACCGCCCGCGACAATACTGCCCGGGTTCGTATAACCGAGCTCCAACAGCCAGACATCGATCGCCCGCCGGACCGACTCCGCCGTCAGGGCCCGACCATCATGCTGCAGCCAGCCCTCGTGATCCACGGTTGCGTGGGCGACCAATTCGCAGGCACGCCGCATCACCTGTTCCGTCACCTGCTGGGCTTCGGCCAGATGCTCGATCTCCCGCCCGTCCTTGGCACGTCGCGTGGCCACACCCATGTCCAAGTCGCAACTGACTTCGATGCCGACTTCGGTGAGCATCTGCGCGTAAATCAGCGGCAACGATCGGTCGGCCACGATGTACGTGACCCCCTGCCGTCGCAACAGTTCGGCGGCTGCCTGCGCGGTCGCCGTTTCACGGTCCCCGGAGAGGCCCCCTTCCGGCGTGAAGTCCGCCGGACAGGCGACGCGATCAGCACGCACGCGGCGCCGCGCCCGGTCCATCTCGATGTCGCGCAGTATGAGCGTCGCCACGCGTCGGCCGTCTTCGGGCACCTCGATAATGACGGCCGGATCTCCGACAAGGAATCGAATCCGATGGTAAAGAGACATATTGTGGGCCGGAATGCCGGCCATCATCGTCGCGAGTTGCGCGGACATGAAATGAACCTCGATTATTGGGTGCGTAGGAAGTGATGGGTAACTGTTCACGGACCAGAAGAAAAAGAACACTAATCAACGCTAATTCTCGCTAATATCGGAAAACCTCATCTTGAAATGCCTTCGGCTTTTCCACGACCTGCCGGATTTACGTTGAGTGTTGCAGACTTTCCAGGCCGGTATCATTAGGAGCTGAAAAGTGAAGATTAGTGTTCCTTGACAGCAGATGTCGTGAACGGCTACCGCGAATGGTAACAGGAAACTGGAAATACGCTCCGTGTGATCAAGCGGCGAGAAATCACGTCCTCGAACTGTAAACGAGGGCCGGCTGCGACACGAACGTCGCGCGCAGTCGGATCTCAATACGCGACAAATCAGTGCGTTGCGGCCGCGGCAAGCGGTTGGCGGGGGCGGTTCCGCGCGTCTACCAAAATGATCTTGGGTTCGTGGTCGCCAACTTCCGACTCATCGTAAATCGCATAGCTGGCGATGATCACCAGGTCGCCTTCGTGAACGCGATGCGCCGCGGCGCCGTTGATGCAGACCTCGCCCGAACCCCGGTCGCCCGGCAGGGTATAGGTCGTGATGCGTTCGCCGCTCGTAATGTCGTAGATATCGACCTGCTCGTGGACCACCATGTCGGCGGCCTCGAGCAACCCGCGATCGATTGTCACACTGCCTTCGTAATTCAGATCGGCGCCCGTGACTGTCGCACGGTGAATCTTCGATTTCAGCAATGTTCGCTGCATTTCATCACCTCGCCCTGAACTCGGTCACGCAAACACGCGACCGAAAATGAACATTGGCACAAACGGAACTCTTCACCAAGGCCTCGATATTGGGGAGCATGACAGGGTCATGATTCGATACGATTTCATTATAGTCGCGCGGGACCGGATGCGAGAAGTGCACGGGTGGAGCCGGTCGCCCACATGCCGAAGAAAGACCATCGGCCGAGCACGCTGGTTTCAGTTCTTAATCTTGATCTTTATCTTATCTCTTTCTCTTACTCCGGTCCTTGCTGGTGTGGCGCGCATCGCAAATGAGGTGATCTCAAATGGGGAGATTCTCCGCTCCCATGAGTCCGGAGAATGGTCCCGAAACGTGATATGTCATGTCGATCAAGATTAAGATAACTGTTCACGGACCAGAAGAAAAAGAACACTAATCGACGCTCACTCTCGCTAATATCGGAAAACCTCACCTTGAGGTGCCTTCGACTTTTCTACGACCTGCCGGATTTATGTTGAGTGTTGCAGACTTTCCAGGGCGGGATCATTAGTGTTGATCAGTGAAGATTAGTGTTCCTTGATAGCAGGTGTCGTGAACGGCTACAGATTAAGATTGACCGAAATCGCCGTTCACGGCCAAAGGCCACGAACGACGTTGAAAAAACGGGGCGGCGACCGCACGAACAGGCGGGATCATGTGGTACAATGGGTGCGGTCATGCGGGAGCGGGCAGCCGCACCGCGTGCGATTTCGGGGACGATGGCCACCGTTGTGGCGTTGGTCCAAGGTCCTACCCCATAAGTTGGTGAGACACTGCAAGGGCGACATGACATGATACGACAATACTTGGTGCCGGCACGACCCTCACGCGGCACACCGTGGTGGATTGCACTGGTGTTGGTTGCCTGCTGCTTGGGCGCTCGGTCGAGCCAGGCCGCGCGGCCAAATATCATTTTGATCGTTGCCGACGACCTCGGCTGGACCGACCTGGCCTGTTTCGGGTCGCATTACTACCGCACGCCGAATATCGATCGTCTGTGCCGTGCGGGGATGAAGTTCACCGCGGCCTACACGTGCGGGCCCAACTGCGCGCCGACGCGTGCCTGTTTGATGAGTGGCATGTATACGCCACGCCACGGTATTTACACGGTCGGCAGTGGCGCACGGGGGAAAGAGAAGTTCCGTCGCCTGGTCCCAGTCAAGAACGAAACGACACTTGCGCCGTCGTTCCTGACGCTCGCCGAAGTACTTCACGATGCCGGTTACACGACGGCCCATATGGGAAAATGGCACCTTGGCGAGCCCGGTTCGGCGGGCCCTTGCGAACAGGGCTTCGACTTGAATGTCGGCGGTAACCACAGCGGGTCGCCCCGCGGCGGTTATTTCGGGCCGTTCACCAAGAACCCCCAGTTGCCCGTCGTGCCGGCCGGGACCAACCTGACCGACCTGCTGTCGCGCGAGGCCGTTCGGTTCCTTCACGCGCAGCGTGACAAGCCGTTCTTCCTGTATTTGCCTTTTTACGCAGTGCATAGTCCCCATCAGGCCAAGAAGGACCTGATTGCAGAATATACGCAGCGCAAACCCTGGGGCGGCCACAATAATCCGACCTACGCCGCGATGATCGAGACCGTCGACACGGGCGTTGGCAGCATCCTTGCCGAGCTGGAGGCGTTGCGCTTAACCGAAAAGACGATCGTGATTTTCTATTCGGATAACGGCGGGGTTGGCGGTTATGCGGAGGCCGGCGTCAAGGGGACTCGTGGCGTCACGTCCCAGGCGCCCTTGCGCGGTGGCAAAGGGATGTTGTACGAGGGGGGGATTCGAGTGCCGATGATTGTGCGTTGGCCGGGCGTTACGCAACCCGGCTCCGTTTGTGCGGCACCCGTCATCACGCTCGACTTTTACCCAACACTGGCCGAGATCGCACAAGTCAAAACAATCCTCCCCAAACGGTTGGACGGTGTCAGTATCGTCCCCCTGTTGCAAGGCGAGTCGCTGCCACCACGCAAACTGTTTTGGCATTTTCCCGGCTACCTGCAGGGAAACGCCAAGCTTGGTTCGTGGCGGACGACACCTGCCGGTGCGATTCAAACAGAGGGCTGGAAGCTGATCGAATTCTTTGAAGACAACCATACCGAACTCTACAATTTGGCCGAAGATATTGGTGAAGACCATGATCTGGTCGAGCAACAGCCACGGAAGGCGGCCGAATTGAAAAAAGCCCTGCACACGTGGCGTCAACGTGTCCACGCGCCAATGCCGACACCGAAGTAGGAAGCTGTCACAAAACGCCGTTTCCAACACGTACGATGGACGTCCACGTCCGTCGAAACAGCAGATGAACGCTTTGCGGCAAGAGTTTTGAGGCCGCCTCTAAGTGAACCGAGTTGACACCAGAAGCCGGAGACCGAGAGCATGAAATCAGGAATGACACGCCGAACCGCCGTCCAGACAATCGCCAT
>CAZSOG010000599.1:0-4434 GCA_964607555.1 uncultured Pirellulaceae bacterium
TGATTTTGCACTACTCCGGCCTCAACTCACCCACGCTCCCGTCACCACCGGGTTTATCCCGGTGGAACGGTGATTTTGCACTACACGCGCCCCGCACCCCAACATCTTCCTGTCCCATATCTTCCTGTCAGTCCGCGTATGGCGGACTGATCCCAGCCGAGCGATGATTTTGCACTACCTCGCGGTCAACACTGCCTCATGCGGGAGGCCCGCAACCGACAAGAGATTCCCCCTCCTTCGGTCGTGCTCCCGCCCGTTGCTTCGAATCACGCGTGCTCGGTGCGCGCATGTGGCGGCCCAAGAATCTAGCGGTGTCTATCCGCTGGAAAAACTCGAGAATAACTAGGCCGGCGTCATTGACAGACGGTTTCCGGTTTGCGTAGGCTACAGGTAGACGGCTGAGTCAGACTTAGCCATCATGTTTTTGGGAAATGGGCGAGCTATCCACGGCGCTTTGATAGCTCAGTATCGAATCCTGTATCGTGCTCTAAGGGGAAACACAATGAAGACGAGTTGGAAATTGCTTGCAGTTTTTACCACCGCCGCGATGATCGTTGGCTGTTCGGGAAACGCGAATAAGGTCAAGACGGTGGCCGTTAGCGGTACCGTGACCTACAAAGGCCAGCCGGTGGAGGGAGCCATCGTGACGTTCAATCCCACGGATTCCAAGAACGGGAAGACGGCGATTGGCAAGACGGATGCAACGGGGAAATACCGTTTGATGACATTTCAGCAGGACGACGGTGCGGTCGAAGGAAGCTATAAAGTGACGGTTTCCAAAATCGACGCTTCGAAACTCAATACAAAAGAGGACGTCGGAGCCTCGGAAGAAGATCCTGGGGCTGCCTATGCAGCGGCGGAAGCGGCCGGCGAGGACGTCATGGGCTCTGGCGAGGGTGGTCAAAAGGGTGCCAGCAGCAAGACGAAGGACCTTTTGCCGACGCGCTACAAGGACCCGGAGGCCTCCGGACTGATTGCCAACGTGTCCGCCGATGGTCCCAATACATTCGATTTTGTTTTGGAAGACTAAATGAGGGTCTGAAGGGCGATGATGGCGAGAATATGGGATCCAGGTATTCTAGCCCCCGTGTTCCTGGCTTTCCGCGCGCTCTGAGTTTCTCTTCTACGACACTTCGCTGGATGTTTACGTGTTTGCTTGCCGTTTCCGCGCGGATTTGCTCGTGTGAACCTCTGCCATTCATTTGCGTATACGTATAATGAATGGCAGTTTTTTCGCGCGAAAGTGGCGTGTGTTCACGCATGCGTCGCTGAAACACGGTACTCGCGGAACTTGAACATTGACAATCGCACGATGCAAGATGCCCGGTTACGAACCCGCTTTGGACTCCGTGGGGACCGACCACGGCGCGTCGCGCGCAGTCCGCATGGGGGCAGCCCGCCGTCAATGGAGCGGGAACCCAGTGCGACGTGGCCGGTCGTTTTTTGGCCGCATGTCCGGGAACCGGATGGGCGTGGCAATTGGCCTGCTGTTGGCCGCGTTGGCGGGGTGTTCCGACAAATCTGGTTCGGGGAGCCGTACGAAGGCGGGTAACCAACAGCCGACGATTGGTCATGAAGCCTGGCTGTCCGATCCCGAGTTCACGCCGGATGCGACCCCGGAGCAGTTGCGCCAGGCAACCGCTGATCTTGTCGACAACCTGGTCAAACGATACCCAAACAAGCCGGACGCATTGAATGCGGCCGGGCGGGCGCTTATGGGACTGGGCCATCTGGAGAAGGCCAAGGGGCTTTGGCAAACGTGTCTCACGCTCGACCCGCAATTTGTCGGCACCTATTTCGGGCTTGGCATGGTCGCGGACGAAGCGGGCGATTTCGGCACCGCCGCGCGGATGTATCGCAAAGTGATTGAGTTGGCTCCCGAGGAGTCACGTGGTCCGGACATGCTAGCGCGGACACTCGTGAACGACGGCAAAGTGGAAGAAGCCGTGACGATGCTCGCGACCTATTTCAAGACGCATGCCCCAACCGTTGACGGGCTTGAGCAATTGGGGTCCGCCTACTTGCAGCTGAAGCAATACGACAAGGCGAAGACGGTTTTTGAGATGGTTGTCCAGGCGGTGCCGGACGAGCGGCGGGGGTACTACGGTTTGGTGCGTGTCTACACGCAGCTGGGCGATCGCCAGAAGGCACGCGAGTATTCGAAGAAATTCCGTGCTCGGGTGGCGGCGAACCAGAAAAAGGGCATTGATTCGGTGCGTCTCTTCTCCGACACGGCGTTTCTCCGCGACATGCTGTTGCGCACGCTCAATGAAGCGGGCGAGGCGGCCGCTAAGATCGGTGATCCGGATTTTGCCGAGGAAATGTGGCGCAAGGCCGCCGTGTTGGTACCGAAAGATGGGCTCAGCCGCCACAAACTGCTGAGCCTGTATGACCAGCAAAAACGAGACGCGGACGGTCTGGTCGTGTGCCAGGAGCTGTCTGAAATCGAACCCGACAATGGGGATTACTGGCTGAATATCGGGTTGTTGCAGGGCCGGCTCCAGCACCTGGACCGGGCGCGCGCCGCGCTCCAGCAAGCCATCCGTTTGGATCCCCACAACCCGCGCTATCAAGCGGCGTACAAGGTACTCAAGGAAAGTGAGTGATATGCAACACGGTTCCCGCCCGGTGGGGCGTTATCCTCGATTCCTCGTGTTCGCGTTGGTGCCCTTGGCCACGTGGTTGGTGACGGCGCCCGCGGCGCGCGCCCAGAGCCCGATCCAATTGAAAGACGTCACGAGCCAGACGGGGATCACGTTCACGCACACGGACGGTGGCAGCGGGAAGCGGTATATCATGGAGACGGTCACCGCGGGCCTCGCGTTGTTCGACTATGACAACGACGGGGACATCGATATTTATTTTCTCAACGGCGCCCCGCTCCGAGGAACGAAAGTGGATAAGCCGCCGCGTAATGCCCTGTATCGTAACGACGGCGACTTTCATTTCACCGATGTGACGAAGCATGCGGGGGTCGGTGATACGGGCTATGGACTGGGCGTGGCGGCGGGTGACTATGATAACGACGGCGACGAGGACCTCTATATCAATAACTTCGGCCCGAATGTCATGTACCGCAACAATGGGGACGGAACGTTCACGGACGCAACCAGGCAAACCGGCACGGTCGATGGCCCCGATGGACTTGGGGCGGGGACCTGCTTCCTGGACGCCGACAAGGACGGTGACTTGGATCTTTATGTTTCGCGTTATCTTCAATTCTCGTACGCCAAGAAAGTCGACACGATGTGGCTGGGGTTTCATGTCTACCCCGGACCCGAGCATTATGAGCCAACGACCGACAGCCTGTTCCGCAATAATGGTGACGGCACGTTCACCGACGTGAGTGTCGAGTCGGGAATTCGATCGGCCAAGGGCCACGGCATGGGAATGATCTGTGCCGACTATGACAACGATGGCGACACGGATATCTTCGTTTCCAATGATGCGACCGCCAATTTCCTGTTTGAGAATGACGGTACCGGGAAGTTCACCGAGACGGGGCTGATTTCCGGTTTTGGCTTCGATCTGTTTGGCAACCGTTTGTCGAGCATGGGCGTCGAGTGTGGCGACTACGACAATGACGGACTGCTGGACTTCTATCAGACTTCGTATCAAGGTCAGTTCGCGTTGTTGTACCGGAACGTCGGCGGCGGACTGTTGGAGGATGTAACGCCGGCGACCGGCGCCGGCCAGGGCACGCTCCAACACGTGACGTGGGGCATCGGCATGGTCGATTTTGATAATGATGGTGATCGCGATATTTTCGTCGCGTGTGGGCACCTGTTCGACAATGTCGATGAGTTTTGTGACGTTACGTCTTACAAGGTGCGCAATGTCCTGCTGATGAACAATGGCAACGGCAAGTTCACCGACGTATCCAACGAAAGTGGTGACGGTATGTTGCCCAAAGAAAGTAGCCGCGGTGCCGCCTTCGACGATCTCGACAATGACGGCGATATTGACTGCGTGATTTCGAATTCACGCGGAAAACCAACCGTCTTGCGAAACGACTCACCACGCCGGAACCACTGGCTCGATATCACATTACGCGGTTCCAAGACGAACTTGGATGGTATCGGCGCGCATGTGAACGTGATCACGGGCGATTTGAACCAACTGGATGAAGTCCACAGTGGACGCAGTTACCAGAGCCATTTCGGAACCCGCCTGCATTTTGGACTGGGCGCGCACAAAAAGATCGACCGTGTCGAAGTGCGCTGGATCGGCGGCGGGAAGGATCTGCTCCAGAATGTGCCGATCGATCGGCGCGTCACAATCACCGAGGGTGGCAAGCTGGTCGTGGACAAGTGAAACCCCGATCAAGAGTGCCCATCTCGCAAGATAATCCGAGGGCATTCATATTCTCGCCACGTAGCGTTCTTGTCCAACATCGTGGCCGTGGCCGCCCCGCGCAACTTGTGATTTCGCGCG
>CAZSOG010000600.1:0-4434 GCA_964607555.1 uncultured Pirellulaceae bacterium
AATATCGGAAAACCTCATCTTGAAATGCCTTCGACTTTTCTACGACCTGCCGGATGTACGTTGAGTGTTGCAGACTGTCCAGGGCGGTATCATGCGTGCGAATCAGTGAAGATTAGTGTTCCTTGATAGCAGATGTCGTGAACGGTTACGGTTTTTCTTCCATGATCGCGATACCGCAGAGAACGGCGGGCTTCGGGCCCTTGGGCGTCAATTCAATTTCGAGCGCGTCACGCGCCTCGATTCCGTGCCACGTCTGGACCAGTGATTTGAATGGGCCACCGGTCTTCGCGACGATATCACAATCCGCCAGGACCTTCGTGCCTTGGAGCGCGACGTCGAAGACGCGCTGGCCGGCACTGATATCCGGATCGGGTTCGACAAAGACTGCCTGCACGGTGAATCGGCGTTTGGCGGGCGTCCGGGCCGTCTGCTGTCGTGGTGCGAGACGCACGCTCAGTTTCGCGATCCCTTCGGCACCCGACGCGGCAACCCAGGGCAGCGCGCCGGCCGCGACGCGGCTGCTATGGTGGCGGAACCAGGTCGGCTTGCCTTCGATGCGGACCTCGATGTTGGGTGACGCACCACGGTCGGGCGGTTCGTTGATCCACAGGGTCCCATCATCGGCCATGCGATCACCGGGCGCGCCCAGGTTGACGCCAAGGCGCTGAATCAACGCGGACTTGCCCGCGTCCCGTCCCAGCAGATCGTAGGTCCACAGCTCATTGGCGGGCATGGGAATCAGGGCGAGCGACGCCTGGTTCTGATAACCGCAACTGCACGTGCGCGTATAATCGGGGGCGTTCAGCACGCCATCGGCGACGATCAAGTTCGAGCTGCAGCCCGACTTGAATCCACCGAAGTTGCCGGTGCCGCCATGGCGTACCAGATCATAGAAGCCGGCCGCTCCGGATCGGAAGGTCAGCAGATTCTCACTGGCCACCGCCGTGTTGCATCCATACGTGCGCGTGAATCGCCAGGCCAACGGCAGACCAGTCACGGGGTCAGTGATCGTGACCGGCTTACCGTCCAGCAAACTATATGCCCCTTGACTCTCGTGATAACTGGTCGTGTTCGTGATGATCATGTCCCCATGCAGGATACACGGTCCGGCGTACTTGAGACCAAGATTCTCCCAGACGAGCGCCCCGTCGCTTCCCTGATAGACGGCCATGCCATGATCATTTTCGTCCAGGCTGCGATCGGCGGCGGCGGCACCCGCCTGCAAGAGCAAGCCGCGTTGTTCTGAATAACTCAACCACGTGCCGAAGATGTTCTGCGCATGCTGCCAGCACACGTCGCCACCTTCCGCGTCGATCGCCATCAATTGATACGTCTTGGGAAGTTGTTCGCCACGCCGCTGGATGGACTGCTCGACGCGCTTCGGCAACTTGTCCAATAAATAAATTCGGCCGCCGCCGGCCACGATCCCATCGTGCGGAAAGCTGAACCGCGCTTGAATATCCCAAAGGACCTTGCCCGTGTGCCGGTCAAACGCGAGCAAGCCCTGACTGGCCGAATGGTCCGGTCCCCACGCGGGACCGCGTTTTCCCCGGGCCTTGAAGTGGTAGCCATAGCGACCGGAATAGTCCGTGAAACCCACTCCGGCCAGCAGCAGGTTCTTATAGACGCCCACGTAACCCCAGTCCGGCGATTTGCCGTTCGGTCCGGCCGGCAACTCGAATTCGCGAACGGTCCGCCCACTGGCCGAGTCCAGCAATAAGCAGCGACTACCGATGACCAGGTAAACGCCATCCGTGGTCGCCACGTAGTTGGCGCCCCGCGCGCTGGCACCCGGGATATGGACCTGGTTGTATTCGGTGCTCAGCGGTTTGTCCTTGTACGTGTCGTCATAGTAGACTTCGTAAGTTCCCAAGTCCTTGAAACGCCGCGCCCAGAGCGTGCGACCCGTGTAGACGTCACGAGCGCTGAGTGAGTTAATACCTTCGATGAACAGCCGACCTCCGATCACCTGCTCGCTCGGTCCATGCCCGTGACGGGGCAACACATCGGCGTTCGAGTTATTGCCGAACCACAGCAAGCCCAGTGGCAGCTTCACGCGCCGATCGTCCGACTTGACCGTGTTGGCGATGTTGCCGTAGGTGTGCGTCCAGTCGCCCGAACCGGGCAACGCACCATCGCGCATTACCAAGAGCCCGCCCTCGGCCAGGGCGATCCTTGCCCGCGGCAGATTCGAAGTGGAAAAACTCGCGATCACGGAGCTGCTCTGTGCCGAATCGGCACGAATCCACAGCAGGCCTCCGTACGGCCGAACGGACCGGTAGACTTGCTGAAGCTCCTTCGGATCCTGGAGCATGTCCGTCATGGGACCGCCCACGATGACCAGGTTCGCGATGTAGGGCGGTGCCAGGTAGGTTGTCGGCAGACCCATATGAATGGTGACCCGCGTTCCATACAGTCCGGCCTGATCGAAACGCCGGCGCAGACGTGTCACTTTTTCCGCGTCGGTATCGATGGCAACAACGTGCAACCGCGAATTCGTGACGATCGCCTCCAATCGGTCCGGATCGTCGATACCGTACCAGATCGCATATCCCTGAGTTTGTCCGGTGGTCTGCAACAGGTGTTTCGCCCACTGCGCTGCTTTTCCCGTTGACGTGGCCGGCGTCGGATCCGAGGACAGGCGTCTTGGTGTCGTCGATTGTTCTCCAAAGACGAGAATCTGTCCTTCGCGGGTGACGGCCACCAAGTGCCGGCCGGCGGCGACGAGTCGTTCCGCGTGCCCCGCCACGGGCAGCGACCACGCGATGCGTGGCGCCCCGTTGTCTTCCGGCAAATCGACTGCTGTAAGCGTCTTCTTCCCGGCGGCATAGAGCCGCTGACCGGCCTTGATCAGGTCCCCGCTCGCGTCGGCGCGAATCTCCCAGAGTCTCTGGTGCTTGCGGTTGTACGCATCGATTCGCGGCGCGCCTTGCAGAACGACCAACGCCTTCGTGTACGAAGCCGTGTAGAGCCGCTGGCCGTCCAACACGGGTTCGTTCACGACAATGCGACTCGCCTTGCCCTCGGGCAACGTCAGTCCCATCGTCTCGCGCACACGCGTGTGCACAAAGGCACGCGTGCGATCGGCGGCGACGAACGAGCCTCCTTCGCCCCTGCCGCCGAAATTGAAGAATTTGAGCCTGCCCGTTGCGCGATCAAATGCCGCTGGGAGTGAGCGGCCGCCGGGCACCAGCAGCAGGTCGCCCGCCACGGTCAACTGGCCCTGCGGCGCGACACCTGCAAAGGCAGGGGCACTGTGCGGCTGCTTTTGAAAGTCGGCGCTCGTGCTGTCGTTCAACCATTGGACCTCACCGGTCCGCGCATCAACAGCGTAAATGTACGTCCCCATGAATGGCCAGATGCTGGCGGCGAAATAGACCGTATCGTCCGCGACCACCGGGCCGCCGCGCGCCGGCCAGGTCGAAATCACTCGGTAGTTGCCAAGCACCTTGCGATCCGAAGGACCACCGCGCACGCGCCAACGCAGCCCGCCGTCGGCCGCCGCGACGCAATACAGGTACCCGTCGTCGCTGCAGAACAGAACCGAATCGCGATAGGCGACCGGCGAGAACCGTACCGGGCCGTCGCAATAGAACGTCCAGAGCTCCGTCCCATTACGCATGTCCAACGCCACGACTTTGTCCGCGTCGTTGAAACTCAGATACATCCGCCCGTCGGCAACGACCGGTTCGAAAACGCGATCGAACGACATCATGTCACGGTTCAACGCGTCGTCCCACGCCGGCCGGCGCGGCGGGTACTGACGCGTCCACTGCAAATGAAGCTGGTCCGGCAAATCGTCTGCCGCAGCCGCGCTATGCCCGGCATCATGACGCCACATCGGCCAATCGCCGGCGGCCAGCAATCGTGGCGCCGCGAGACAAAGAACGACAGCAACAAAAGACACCACGAAACTCAGGCGTTGCACGAATAGACTCCTTGGGATCGGCGGTTGTTTGGGTTCCTGGGCGGCCGGCCACATGCGTGCACCGTACGCGTGTTTTGAAGCGAATAACGGGAACGCGACAGCAGGAGGGGGCGTTATCCCTTGGGGGGCCGGTCACCTTCATTGCCGAAGGCATGCGGCGGTGATTCAGAAAATCCGATTGTTGCACAAACTTCACGTTCAGTGCGGTATCCAAAGGGACAACAACTTGAAGCAGTATAGTTCCAGGCCACCACCATGGCCAAGCCGGGGACTTCGTCCCGTGCACTTGGTTCAGCGGCGTTGCAACGCGAATACCAATGCGTATGGGGTGGACATGGTGGACAACGTGGACGTGGTGGACATGATGGACGATTTGCACGTTTTGGACTGTGCCAAATCCCGTGCTGGAGGCATATGAAAAAGCAATTTGATGTCGACGACGAACGTCCGGTAACCCGGATTATTCACGAAGTTCGTCGCGAGGGGCCGTAAGTCGAGTCAGATGC
>CAZSOG010000601.1:0-4432 GCA_964607555.1 uncultured Pirellulaceae bacterium
ATCACGCCCCGCCCGAAGGAAACGCAAGGACTCGCGCCGCTCGCCGCGCCATCCGAAGCTCCGGGTCAGGATGCGGACGCGTCGGTGTTGCGTTACCGTGACCAGGGTGGCAGCGAGGCGGCAAGTTTCGTGTGCGATTTTCGCGTGCGTCCGCGGTCCATCGCGGTCACGATTGACAGTACGGCGACGCTTTCCGCCGACAGCCTGACGGTTGAGCAACATGGTACGTACACGATCCAACACGAGCCCCTGCTGACACTCACGCTGAACGTTCCCAAACAACTTCTCGACAACCAGCGTCTGAACGCACGCATCTTCTGGAACGATCAACCGATCAGTCCGACCATGTCGGCATCCGCCGGCGAGGACCGCGTTCTCTGCACCGCGATGTTGCCGGAACCGTGTGTTGGAACGGCCGATCTGCATATCCAAATCCCGCACCAGTCGATCTCCACGGCCAAGCCATTTCCGATAACCGTCCCCTTGATTTTCCCGGCCTCCGGCGAACTGGGCACCTCCGTGATCGACAACCGCTTGACGATCGCCTACGATCGCGCGTTGCAGGTCAAGCTGGTCGCTGGTCCCTGGGCTGAAGACGAGAATGAGTCGCACGCGGGAACGATGCGTCTTACGACGGCCTCGGACGGCGCCGACGTACAACTTCAAGTCACGCCGCAATCCATTCAACGGGCGGATGCAACGGTCATTCAACAGACGTGGATACAGACGTGGATCGCCGGCGCGGACCGGCGCGACCGTGCCGTATTCCGAATCCGCACGACGCGATCACGCCTCAAGGCAACGTTGCCCTCGAACGGCAAACATGCGGTGACGTTGAACAGCGCGGCCATCGACGGCCGACAAGCCGTGCCGGTCACGAATGGCGATGCGGAGCGCATCGAACTCGTGTTGTCAAACGCCCCGGTGACGGCAGCACGCGAGCACGTTGTCGAGTTGTGGTACTCGATCCCGGGCGGGCGTCCGACCGGGACGCATTGGACGCTCCAGGCCGCGACGCTTGCAGGAAGGGACCGGACACACACTTGCTATTGGCAGCTGGTTCTACCCCCCACCGACATCGTAATGACCGGTGATCGACACGGTGTCCTGGAACGACGCTGGCGCTGGAACTGGTTCGGATGGTATCGTGAACCTTGGCAAGAACAGAGTGATCTCGAGGACTTGCTCGGCGCGTCGCATCAGGACCCGGTTCCCTCGAACACGAATCGCTACCTCTTCGTCACATTTGGAGCGCCGCGCACATTGGGCACGGTAACGGTGGCCCGCAGTCTGGTCGTGTTGGTCGTCTCGGGCCTGGTCCTGACCATCGGCCTGTTGCTGATCTACGTCCCCCGCGTCCGGCACCCGACTTCGCTCCTGATTGGCGGCGTGGCAGTGCTGGCGCTGGCCGCACTCGCGCCGGACATGGCGATCATCACGGCGCAAGCGGCGGCACTTGGCATCGCGCTCGTGCCCGTCGCATTCCTCCTGAATCGCTTCGTGCGTCATGGACGGCCGGAGGGGATGCCGTCGCGCAGCGCCATCATTCGCGACTCGAAACTCATGGAGGCCCAGTTCAGCCACGGTGAAGGAAGCTCGCGAGTCCGAAAGATCGGGTCCTCTCAATCCACCACGCTTCCCCAGACGGGTCCGGAATCATGACGCGTTTCGTCCGCATGACGGTCATGCTGTCACTCGCCGCGACCACGGCCGCCATGGCGGTCGCGGGGGAGCCCGCTGCAGCCGACCCGGCGGGTGGCGCGACACTTCGGTTTCGACGTGTCTTTGTCCCCCAAGAAGACATCACTCGATTGACACGCGGCTACATGCCCATGGAGCGGGATGTGTTCGAGACGCGGTTGCAGCGCATCGCGGCACGTATGCGATCGGCAGCCTTGCCCGGAGCGCGCGCGACGACCGCACGCTACTATGCCGTGTTTGACGGACACGATCTCGTTAGTGGAATGGCCACCCTGCAAATCGAATGCCCGACGGACGCGCCGGCTGCCGTCGCACTGCACCCGTTCGGACTCGCCGTGGGACCCGCCACTTGGCGCCACGACGCAACCGCGGAGCCGGCCGTCACGGGCAGCGACGCCGCCGGACAGTTTGTCGTTCTGGCGGACCATTCCGGGCAATTACGGATTCCCTGGTCATTGCGCGGCGATACCGATGCGGTGGGGAACGCACTCTTTCAGTTTCGAGTTCCCGCGACACCTCGGAAACAACTCATTTTGGATCTACCGGTCGATACCGCCGTGACCGTCGACCATGGACTCGTCGGGACTGTTGACCATGACGCACTGTTATCGCGTCAGACTCCGTTGCCGGCGCTTCCGCCGAAGCACCGGCGCCGGCTGATCGATTTGGGTGGAAGCGAGACAATTCGGCTGCGGATCGCGAATAAGAACGCGCCCAGCCGTCGCCCGAGAATTCAATCCTGGCAGGACACGAAGTACGATATCGATGTCGATGGACTTCGCGTCACATATGAGTTGCGAATCGACGTTGATGAACGGCCGTTGGAGCAACTGGTTCTTGAATCGGACACGCAATTGGAAGTCACCGCCGTGCAAGTCGACGGCGCCGATGCCGTCTGGCACATCACCCCAACGCCGCTCGGTCGGGCACGCCAATTGCGCGTCGTGTTCCCAAAGGCGATTACCGATGCAACCGCCATGCTGCATGTCACGGCGGTTGCGACACTGCGGGTCGACACGACCTGGAAGCTGCCGACTTTGCATGTGCCCGGAGTGCTTTGGCGGCAAGGGACCATTGCGGTGGCGAGCGCGCCGTCGGTCGAGTTGTGTTCGATCGTGCCGCATCATGCGCGAACGACCGAGATCCCCGAAATCCCTCCCACGGAAGAGAACCACGCTTACCGGTTTCAACTGTTCGATCCGGGCGGCGCCGTTGACGTATTCTTGCGGCGTCGTGGGCCTCGAGTCACAACCGAAATGGGGACCACGATTCACGCCGGCCGGTCGGTCTTGACCGCCGTCGCGCAGATTGATCTGCACGGCGACTTTGGACAACAGTTCACTATCGATGCCACGGTGCCCGGTGTATGGACGATCGACGGAATCGATGCGACGCCGACGGACGCCATACAAGGCTATCGGTTCGTCGGCCGCGCGCGGGGCATGAAACGCTTGCAGATCCAGTTAACGCATGCATTGGCACCGACGAATAATATCCGCCTGACCGTGCGGGCCCATCGAACGCACGGTTTCCGCCTGCGCCCCGATGCGTTTCGACCCATTCGTTTCACGCACCCCGAACAAGCGCGGTCCATCGTGGCCATTTCCGCCGATCCGTCGTATCGGTTGATGCTACGCGGTGACGGCCAATTGACACGGATTGATCCAACCGATATTTCCAAACAAGATGCCGATCGCTTGAATTTGGCCGGCACGAACTCGCTCGTCTTCGTGGATGACGAAAATGCGGACCTTGTGTCCATTCGCATGACACGGGACGTCCCCGTGTTCGCGGCTACCGTCCGCGTCGACGTGGAAGTATCGAAGCGTGTCTACCGGGAGTCGTATCGGGTGGTCTGCCGGCCGGAATCGGTGCCCATGGACCGGTTTCTTGTCCATTTTTCCGAGTCCCACCACGATGACATACATTGGGTTCCGACCGATGACGCGAATCGAGCGATGCGGGTGGAGCGACTGGGAGAGAATGCCCAGCGTGATGCGGGCCTGACTGCGGGGGGTGAAACATGGCGCGTCATTCTGCCTCATCCCACGGATCAGCCGGTTGAAGTAAGTGGTTGGCGTGAAACTCCGATCAGTGACAAGATGGTCTTGGCGCTCGCTTCGTTGCCGGCCGCGACCTCGCAGGAGGGCTGGTTGTCCGTTGCATCGCTGATGGGCGACGCGCTGTCGATCGACGCCCAGGCGGCGCGGCGCATCCCGTTGGAAGCGACTCCGCCCGACCAATTTACATCGGTGCGTGCCCGGTATCGCTATGCGCCGGCACGCAGCCCACGTGTCGTGTTGACTCTCCTTGACGCGCACAATGGCCCCGCCCGAGCCTGGGCCTGGGATAGCCAGTTGACATCCTGGTTCACTCTCGATGGCTACGTGCTCCATCGCGCTGTCTATCGACTGGAGAACCGTGGCGCCACGCGACTCGCGATTGAGTTGCCGAAAGCCTGCACGATGCGTGGCCTGGAACTGGACGGTCGACCTTGCCCGGCGGAGTCGCCGCGCGACCGCCGGTTCGCGGTGTCCTTGCCGTCCCGGCGGCGGTTCGTCACGGTCACGGTGAACTTTGCTGGGCATGTCACTCCGGGCCGCTACTGGATGTCGCTGACCGGCGAACTACCGGCGCTCGACATCCCCGTGCTCGATCAACACTGGACGGCCTGGCTCCCGCCCGGTTACGTCGCGTTGCGGGACGACGACCGCACCTGGCCGCCCGCGCC
>CAZSOG010000602.1:0-4426 GCA_964607555.1 uncultured Pirellulaceae bacterium
ATCGTGGGCCTCGGAATCCCTGGACGGAAGTATGCCGGCACCCGGCACAATGTGGGTTTCGATGCGGCAGCGCAATTGGCCCGGCAGTATGCCCAGGGTTCGATCCGTGGCCGTTTTCACGCGGAAGTCGTTGAAGTTCGTATTGGCGGCACCAGCGCTTTGGTCGTCTGCCCCAATACATACATGAATCGCAGCGGCCAAAGCGTACGCGCGGCATGCGATTACTATAAAGTCAGCACGGCGGACATATTGGTCATTTGCGATGATATGAATTTGCCACTTGGTCACCTACGTATACGACCGCGTGGATCGTCGGGAGGACAAAAAGGCCTACAGGATATTATTCGATGCCTGGGCACCGAGCAGGTTCCCCGCCTGCGTATTGGCATTGGCCGTCCGCCCGAACAATGGGACCCAGTCGATTATGTGTTGGGCAAGTTCTCGACGGCGGATCGGGAACTCGTGGACCAAGCGACCGCCCGCGCCGCGCAAGCGGCATGTGACTGGGCCAGCCAGGGAATCGAATACTGCATGAATCACTATAATGCCGCCCCCGACGGCGGACACGCCGTCCCAGGGGAATAAAGACGAGCAATACTGCGGCACGGCCGCGCATGGACAGGGAGATTGATTTTGGCCAGTAACTCATGTGTTTACGAGAGTATGTTCATTTTGGATTCCAACCGGTACGCGCGGGAACCGGCGGTCGTGTCGGGCCAAGTGTCCGAAATGATCGAGAAGTGCGGCGGAGAAGTGCTCGCAAGCCGCATGTGGAACGAACAGCGGCTCGCATTTCCCATCCATGGTCAACGCAAGGGAACCTATTGGTTGGCGTACTTCCGCATGGATACGGCCAGCTTGCCCGATTTCAATCGTTCTTGCCAGCTGAACGAAAATGTCCTGCGAAGTCTTACGCTCAAAGTGGACCCGCGTCTTGTGGATACACTCGTGGCACACGCCCGCGGTGAACGGCCGCCCGAAGAGACCCCCGAAGATGAGACGCCTCAGCCCGTTCCCGTGCCGGCCGCGGACGCCGTGGACGAAGCCAAGGTCGACGCCACAAGCGATACCTCTGACGAGGGAAGCGATGGCAAGGGAAGCACGCCAACTGGCGAGAGCGCATGATGGCCACGGCTGGCTGCGTCGGCCCCGCAAAACCAACACTTGCCAACCCGGCGGCGATTTGATAGGATAGAGCCATAGGGAACATCTGTTCAGTTATCTTGGCCTGGGCGGGCACGAGGATTTGAAGCGATGGCACACTACAACCGCGTTATTCTGGTCGGGCGGCTCACACGCGATGTGGAACTGAAGTGCACTGGGTCCGGAACCTCGGTGACGGATTTGGGGCTGGCGGTTAGCGACCGGCGAAAGACGGCGAGTGGCGAATGGGTTGACGAACCATTATTTGTGGACGTTACCCTGTGGGGGCGGACGGCGGAGGTTGCCAGCGAGTACCTATCCAAAGGGGCGCCAATTCTCATCGAGGGGCGTCTGAAATTGGACCAGTGGGAAACGGACGGTCAGAAACGCTCGAAGATCCGCGTTGTTGGTGAGCGCATGCAGATGCTGGGTACGCGCGGGAGCAACGGCGGTGGCGCGTCCACGCCGCACTCGACACCGCAACAACAGACCCAAGGAAACTATGGGAGCACGACCGCGGCGAATGTGCCGCAGCCCGCTCCACCGACGGCACCTCCAGAAGACGAGATACCGTTCTAGTGCGGCGTCAAGATTCAGAATCGGGGTGAGCGTGCCGCTCGTATTGGCATGATATCGCGAAATGACCTTCTCTTGGAGAAGATAAACACGGTCCTTGAAATCAGGTTCAAATCGATGATTAAATCGGCGACAAAGCAAGGCATGGCTCCGCGGCGGTTCAAGCGACTTCCGAAAGGGCCAAACGGGGGGATTGTGCTGTTATTGGTGCAGTCGGTGGCGCATTTGGGCGATCAGGGCGATGTTGTGGAGGTCAAGCCCGGTTATGCGCATAACTACTTGATCCCGCAGGGTCTGGCGACACTGGTCACCGAGCACCACAAACGCATGGTCGACAAACACCGCGCGAAATTGCTCGAAATCGAGCGTCGCCGTCTCTCCACGCTCCAAGAACTAGCGGACAATATTGGCCGCCAAAGCATTACGATCGAAGCCAATGCCAACGACGAAGGGCATCTCTACGGCAGCGTGGGCGCGCCGGAGATCGTGCAGGCATTGAAGCAGGCGAGTATCACCGTTACGACCGATCAAGTGCGACTCGACGGCCCGCTGAAGGAACTCGGCTTGTACACGGTCAAAGTGCACCTGCATCAGGGAATCGACACCGAACTCAAGGTCTGGGTCGTGCCGACGGCCGATGATGATGCCGTGGCAAAGAAATAGCGCGTGCTTCGGTAAAGCTCGTTCCGGGGTGGGAGGGCATGCGCCGTTGGCGTGTGCTTGTCAGGCAGGGTAACCGGCAGATCCAGCGTCGGCAGCGCCTGCTACGGAAGCTTTTCAAGTGCGAAAAGCACCAGGGACCAAATCGCATTCAAGGAAGGGTGGTGCGTGGATGAGCGCTGTTCGGCGAGTGGACGCGGCCAAAGGCAAATCCGCGTCGGCTTCTCCTGGCTCGATTCTGAGCCGGCAGCCGCCGCATGACATGGAGGCCGAGCTTGGCGTGCTTGGCAGCATGCTGCTGAAGCCTGATGTCAGCGACGATGTGGCGACGTTGTTGCGGGCCGACGACTTCTATCAAGAAGCACACGCGCAACTGTTCGAGCACATGATGGAAATGCACACCGGTGGCCAACGCATCGATGTCACGCTGCTCGTCAATCGTCTTCGCAAGGCCGGCATTTTCGAGAAGATCGGCGGCGCCGCCTTCCTGGCCCGCGTCAGCCAAGCCGTGCCAAACGCCGCGCACGCCATGTACTACGCGAAAATCGTGCGCGAAAAATCAACCTACCGCGCGCTGATTGATGTCGGTACCGATATGTTGCAGCAGGCTTACGACGAGACGTCCGAAGCGCGTGAACTGCTCACGCACGCCGAACAGTCGGTCTTCGCTGTCATGGATGACCGTGTTTTCAGCAATGTGGCGTCGATTCGTGACGTGCTGATCGAGGCCTTGGAACGGGTTGACGCGCGCATGCGCGGCGATCATACGACTAACGCCGTCGAGACGGGGTTCGCCGAGCTGGATCAGCTGACCGGCGGGCTCCATAACTCGGAATTGATTATCCTTGCCGCGCGGCCCAGCATGGGCAAGACCGCGTTGGCCATGAATATCGCCGAACACGCGTCGATGGCCCAACAAGCACCTACCATGTTTGTGAGCTTGGAAATGTCGGCGCTGGAGCTGACCGATCGCCTGCTCTGTTCCGTCGGGCGCATTAATGGCCATCGCTTGCGCAATGGCACGCTCCCACAAGAAGATCGTCGACGCCTCGTCGATGTCGCCAACAAGATCAGTCAAGCGAAATTGTTCGTCGACGATTCGCCCAGCCGGACCGTCACGGAAATCGCGGCAGCGGCCCGACGTATCAAGCGGCGGCAAGGCAAGATCGCGCTGATCGTGATCGACTACCTGCAACTGCTTGAACCGGATAATCCGAGAGATCCTCGCCAAGAACAAGTCGCGAAGATCGCGCGCCGACTCAAAGGGCTCGCGCGTGAACTGGAAGTGCCCGTTCTCTGCCTGGCCCAGGTGAATCGCCAAGCCGAGGATTCGCGGGAACATCGCCCGCGTCTAAGCCACTTGCGCGAGTCGGGGGCCATCGAACAGGATGCGGACGTCGTAATGTTCGTGCACCGCGAAGAATACTTTCGGCGGGGCGAGGAACGCGAACAGTTCGCGGGCCAGGCCGAGGTCATCATCGCCAAGCAGCGAAATGGCCCGACCGGTGAGGTCGAGTTGGTTTGGCGCAAGCAGTTCACACGTTTCGAAGACAAGGCTCCCGAGCGACTCGAGGAATTCGACTCCTACGGCGAAACACCCGACGGCGCTGATTTCTAGCCCCCGTTGCCACTGCCTGGTACGTGGACCGAGCCCGATGTGATAGGGATTAAGAATCTAGCGAGGTGTTGCCTCCAACCAACGGACGGATCCCCAGGCGGTCACGGCTCGGAGAGCCACTCCACCGATAGCGTCCAAAAGGCGACTCGTGGCGCCGCCCGATATCCAGGTGGGCGGGGTCTGTTCTCCGAACGGACCGCGACGCCGTCTCAAATAAATACCCCGGCAGATGTCCCCAACGCCCCACCGAGCAATTCAAATCCGGGCCTGATCCCAAAATCTGGCGGTCTCATCCGGGCTCGACCGAGATGCCGGCGAATCATTGGACGACGCCACTTTTTTCGCTATTGGTTGGTCAATGCTTGGCTTGTCGATATCCGGCCCCCACCCAGCTGGTCTGGGTGGAGCCAGTGATTCTACACTACAGCA
>CAZSOG010000603.1:0-4420 GCA_964607555.1 uncultured Pirellulaceae bacterium
CATCCGCCAGAGGCGGATGCCACCCTGCTTGGGTTGCGGGCGAAGCCCGCGTTAGGGTCTTTGGCGGGACCTATGGCCTTCGGACACGCCCGGAAACCAGTCGTTATCGAATGCGGCGCGCAGACGCTGTAAGATCGCGGCGTGCGCCGGGTCGTTGCTAAAGTCGCGTGTTTCGCCCGGATCGATACGCAAGTCGAGCAGTTGTTCTTCGTCGCCCGCGAAATCATACCGGATGTACTTGACGCGGTCCCCGACCACCATCCGCCCAATCTCGCTCTCGACACCGAGCGTCGGCCGCCAATGGTCGACCGGCTTGGCCTCGATCAATGCGCGCAGGCTGCGCCCGCGCAGGTCGGCCGTGGCGTTCGGTAGGCCGGCGTAGTCACATACGGTTGGCAGTAGGTCCAGTCCGTTCGACACCAGATGCGTGGTGTCGACGCGACCGGCCGGCGCGGTTCCCTTGTACATGACCAGTAGCGGAATCCTCGCCGCTTCTTCGTACAGTGCGGTCTTGTGCTCCATCTTGTGGGCGCTGTCATGATCACCGTGGTCACTGGTCAAGATCACCACGGTGTTATCTTCCTGGCCACTTGCCCGCAGCGCGTCCAAGACGATTTGAATCTGGCCGTCGACCCGTTCGGTAAGCCGAGCGTAGGCCCAGCGGTGCAGACGCCAGTCATTGTCGCTGTACGTCTGTCGCGCCCTCCACCGGAAGTTGCGGATCTTTAGGAGTTTCTTTATCGCTTCTGGTTCATCAATCTGCGGTTGGTGATTTGGCGGTAATGGTGGGCAGAGTGTTTCAAGAAATGTAGCTCTATCCACGCCCGCGGGAATTCGCATCGCCTTCAGCAGTTCGTCTCGGGCAATGCCGCCGCTCGCTTTCGGCACGCCATGCTGCAACGTATCGAAGCGGAAGTTGTTGATCGCGTAATAGCAAATATCATGAGGGTTGATCAGCGATACGAACAAGAAGTACGGTCGTTGGTGCGGTTGTTTGACGAATGCCGCGCATTGGTCCGCCAATTCGTCGCGTTGGTCCCTGGTTAGCGTGCGGAACCCCAACTGCGTGGGGCTGAGAGGTTTCGGTAAATGGGTCTTACCGCCGTACACCAAATCGTAACCGGCCCGTTTTAGATATGCGGCGATGTTCGTGTTCTGGACCTCGGAAGGGATTCGTGCCACCGCCATGGCACTGCCATTTTCGCGGGCCGGGCCTCTTTTCTTCGAACCGAACTGGCCCGGGAAACGTCCGGTCATGAAGCCGATGCGTGCCGGCGAACAGACCGGATTGGTCGTGTAGGCACGCTCGAACCGGAGACCATTTTTCGCGATATAGTCCATGGCCGGCGTCTTGAGCCACGGGTTGCCCGTGCAGCTCATCATGCGCGCCGACTGCTGGTCCGTCACGATCACGATAATATTGGGCCGTTGTTTGCCTGTTACCGCCCGCGCCGCTTTCAAGGCAAAGGGGCATGCCAGTGTCAATGTCGATGCCACGCAGCAAAACACGAACAGCAACGCGCGGCGCGAACTCTTCCGCATGTTCATCTCTCGTTCCTTCTCGTTATGAGGGTCCAACGACTTCTGACTCCTTCTTGGTAATGTTCGGCAGAACAAGAAAGGTGCCAAGACCTCCAAAATGGAGGCCGACGTCATTACACTCTGCATGATATCGCGGCGCGGCGCGGAATGCAAATACGGGGAGTCCAACGACACGCCGTGGGCAATGGCACGAGATCCTTTCCAAACCGCGCGCCGCCCCGGCGTTGGCGAGGACAGGGATCTTTATCGAGTTATTTTTCGCGGTGTCACGTCGCGGCTGGATCGCCTGGCGAAGGTTCGGTTTCCTTATGACCCCGAGGCCGTCACGGCAATCGGTACTGATCCAATGTTGGTCGCGCACCTGGCCTCCTCAGGCCGGATCGAGTTCTTGAAGGGGAAGCCAAATGAAAGTGAGCGATTCGTTGTCCACGACCCGAGCGGTGCGTTACTCGAGGAATTGCTCAAGCTCAGAACGAATCGGCACGGCGTGGCAAGATCGTGGGCCCGGTCCGCGGGAGCCACCGGCCGCTGGTAAACGTCGATGCGTCGAAGAACCAGAAGGTCCGCCTGTCGCGTCAGTCGGTGTACGTCAATCCGTGTAAAGCCGCACTTCGTAAATCGTCGGTACGTCCATCGAACCAGAATCCATCGATGCGGCCGTAGTTTGTTAACAACTCACGTACTTGGCCATGCAGATACTCAATGTAACGACGGTGGTTGTTCGTCCGGTAGTCGGGATGGTGCCAGTCGGGCTGCGAGTAGTAAATGATCAGTCTTAAACCTGCCCCATGGCAGGCCTCGGCCACCTCCCGCATCACATCAACCTTCCATGCCGACTGCGAACCGGTGCTCTTGTAATCGGTAAGTTTTGAGTCGTACAGACAAAAACCGTCGTGATGTTTCACCAGGAAGATCAGATACTTCGCGCCGCCGTCTTTTGCCAGCCGCACCCATTGCCGCGCGTCGAACTTGTCGGGTTTCCATTTCTTGTACAAGTTGTCGTAAACTTCGACGGGAGTCGGACCCTGCCCCGCGCGAACGCGGAACTCGCCACCGCGCGGCGCGCCACGCGACCAACCGATCTCGCGACCGGTCAACGTGACCGGCCCCCAACACACGAACATCCCGAACCGCATGTCCTGCCACGCGTCAACCCATTCAGGCTTGGCGGTCAGCAGCTCCCCGGGCGTGTCCTTCGGCGACTCGGCCGGCACGTTCGCCGAGATGCAAGACCAGAGAATCAGTACGAGCGGCATCATGTGGGTCATGTGACGTGCACTCCTTGGATCAATATCGGGCGTCGAACTCAGGTCGAGGACAAGTCCTTGCTTTGTGGCAGGCGGCTGGTGTCGTGCGTGTCGTGGTGTCCCAAGAATACCATTTTGCCAGACTTCAATACGCCTTGACAAGCCCGGCGCGATCGGTTACTGTACCATCGTACTAGTACGATAATCGAAGCGACGACGTCCGTTTTGGTTATGTCGGCAAACGAGCAGGTTGCCTAATGCGGGAGGCCCGCAACCCATAAGGGAGTACGCCCTTGTTCCGCCGCGCTCCCGTTGTTCGCTTCGAATCATGCGTGCACGGTGCGCGCATGTGGCAGCCTGAGAATCTAAACCGCCAAAATGGAGGCAGGCGTCATTACGCCGCGCTGGGGATTGGACACTGTCATGTTTCTTCACATCGATCCGACCGACGGCCTGGCGATCTACGACCAGGTAGTGCGACAGATCACGTTCGCGGTGGCCAGCGGCGCGCTGCGCGCCGGCGAGTTCGTGCCGTCGGTGCGCGAAATGGCGCGCGAGCTGGCAATCAACCCCAACACGGTCGCCCGCGCCTACCGCCAGTTGCGCGATGACGGGGTCCTGGAACGCGTGCGTGGCACGGGCCTGGCCGTGACGCGGGGCGCCGCCGCGCGCTGCCGCAAACAACGCCTTGGCCTGATCACGGATCGCGTTCGGGAAGTGTTGCGCGAGGCACGGCGGAGCCAATTGACGCGCGATGACGTGGGCAAACTGCTTGAAAAAGAACTCAACAGCGTTTTTCGAGAGGATTCTTGACATGCAAACCGTGGTGAAATTCGACCATGTGACCAAACTCTACGGTCGTCAAGTCGCGTTGACCGACGTCTCCTTCGAGGTGCCCTCCGGAGTCGTGTTCGCGCTGTTGGGCGAAAACGGCGCGGGCAAGACGACGGCGATCCGCGTCCTGCTGGGACTGGCCGACGCCGATGACGGCGCGGTGCGGGCACTCGGTCTGGACAGCAAGAAACAGAGCCTCGAAATCCGCCGGCGGGTCGGCTACGTGCCGGAGCGGCCAACGTTGTACGAGTGGATGACCGTGGAGGAGATTGGGTGGTTCGCCGCCGGCTTCCACGAGGATACTTATTTCGACACGTATCGTGAACGGGTCCGGGATTTCAGTTTGCCCGAGCGCAAAAAAATCGCGGCGTTATCCAAGGGCATGCGCGCGAAAGTCGTGTTGGCGCTGGCACTGGCCAACGACCCGGAGTTGCTAATCCTGGACGAACCGACGTCGGGCCTGGACCCGCTGGTGCGCCGCGCGTTTCTCGAGAACATGGTGGATCGGGCGGCGGCCGGCAAGACGGTCTTGTTGTCGAGCCACCAGATCGGCGAGGTCGAGCGGGTCGCGGACTGGGTCGGCATTCTGCACCGGGGGCGCGTCCGGCTCGTCACACGGCTGGATCAGCTGAAGGAAAGCGTGCGCGAAATCACGGTGACTTTGGAGGATGACTCGGCAACTCCACCCGACGTGCCGGGCGAGATTCTGCGCAAACGCCGGCGGGCGCGCCAGTGGCAGTTATTACTGGACTTTTGCAATTTCGTAAATCAATAGCAATTTCGACGTTCCGAGAATG
>CAZSOG010000604.1:0-4419 GCA_964607555.1 uncultured Pirellulaceae bacterium
TTATCAAGGCCTGGAGGGCCGACACAGGACTGCCACCGTAGTCAATGCGGGCAATCGCGTCTTGTGTCGGCCCTCCGGGCCTGCCGCTGCTGCGACTCAATGGCGCGAGTGGTTTTGGGCGGTGGTGTCTTGGTTGCTGGTGACGACGGCGGCCGCCGGTGCGGCCTTGGCCGGTGGTGGCTTGTAGAAGGCAACCAGGTAACCGCCGAGCGCGGCGAGGACGATCCCGAGCATGAATTGCCAGCGCAGTGTCGACCACCCACCGGCGGGCGGGTGCAGTAGCAACGCCACAACCGCATTGACGATCGGTGCTCCGGCAAAGACGATCGACATGACGTAACTTGGTCGCCCGCCGGCACCAAAGGCCAGCAGCACGCAATAGGCCCCGGCGGCACCGAGCACTCCAGCGAGTAGCGACCAGGCGACCCCCTTCGGCGCGAACTGCCAGGATGCACCTTGCCACCACAACGCGACCAACGGCGCGACGACGGCGGTCAGAAAATAAGCGACCCCGACGAATAGAAACGACTTGGATCGTCCATGGATGGGGTCTTTCATGCCGACCTGGCCGCTGTGCAGCAAGATGCCGTACAGTCCCCACATGCCGACGGTCATCAAAGCAAATAGCAACCAGGTCATATTCTGGTCTTGGGCGCTCGGTGGATTCATCTTATCCTGCTCCTATCTTCGGTTACTTGCAGATCGTCTCGGATCATGCGGTAGATTCCGGCGAATTCTTCCGCGGTTAACGGTCGCGGATTGAATTGTGCGGTCCATTGCGCGGCGGCCTCTTGCGCCAGCTGCGTTATATCCTGGTCGTCAAGCACGACCGTAGCCAACTCGGGCGGCGTGTCGGCCAGGTGGAAACACTGGTCCAGTTGGTCGGCCAGCAGGGTGGACACCGA
The DNA here is from genome assembly GCA_964607555.1 of uncultured Pirellulaceae bacterium. Lineage (GTDB taxonomy): Bacteria > Planctomycetota > Planctomycetia > Pirellulales > Pirellulaceae > JAJSAJ01. Next base: position 906 of record CAZSOG010000604.1, read on the forward strand.
AATGTCAGTTAGTGCGTTGGTCAGCAAGCCGGCGTGCCGCAGCAGGTCCGCGTAGATCGATTCGGCGGCCGGGATCGCGCTGTTCAGGCGGACGACATGGGGCAGCGCGAGCCCGACGGCCAGGCCGTGTGTGAGTCCGAACCGTCTGGTCAACGGGTTCGCGGCGGCGTGGGCCGCTCCCAACATGCTGTTTTCGATCGCGGTTCCCGCCCAGGCGGCGCCCAACTGCATTTGGCCGACCGCGGCCAGGTCGTCCGATTTGGATAGAATGCGGGGAAGTGCACGGACACACAATCGAAACGCTTCGCGCGAGTACATCAATGAAATCGGGTTGCGCCGCGTGCTCACAGCCGACTCCACGGCATGCGCCAGGGCGTCGATCCCCGTGCAAAACGTTACATTGCGTGGTTGGGAAAGAGCAAGTCGAGGGTCGAGCAACGCGACTTTGGCCGCCGCTTTCGGATCGCCGCACGCCATTTTCACGTGGGTTTCCGCTCGCGTGATCAACGCGAACGACTGGCACTCACTACCGGTGCCGGTCGTTGTGGGGACGGCAATCAGAGGCAGCATGGGATGCGTCGCTTTCCCAACGCCCCAATAATCCTCCATCCGGCCGCCGCCGGTGAGCAGGAAATTACAGCCTTTGGCCGTGTCCATGCTGCTCCCGCCCCCGAGACCGACCAGAAAATCAACACCGGCACCGCGTGCGACGTTGACGCACGACTCGACCACGGTACTGGTTGGATTCTCCGTTACGCGGTCGAACCGGATGACCGTGCGCCCCGCGTTGGCGAGCACGGCCGCCGCGCGATCGGCATGGCCGGCGCGCACAAGTCCCCGGTCCGTGACCAGCAGAACACGGTGCCCACCATGTTCGCGGGTCAAGTCGCCCAGCCGATCCAGGGTGTTGGGCCCGCACACGATCCGCGTGCGTGGCGTGTAGTCGAATTCAGGTAAAACAGGGTCGTTCACGGGTTGACTTGGTTTTGTGGCGGAAGGCAGTTACAATAAGGGCACAGTTGGGCAATGCTGGTCTTGGCATCCACGCGAAGGTGCGCACGCATGGAGCAGCTCTATCGCCTTTTTTGAGTAAACTCGGTCGCCCTGGAGTAACGGGCTGCGCGCAGCGGACGGTGTCCGCCACGCGTCGTTGTTCGTTGTTCCAGCCTCGGAGTGTTTTGCACGGTGCACCGTGGCTACATTATAGGCGGCCGCGCGCGTAGGCAAACCGGGCGTGGCGGCGTCGGGCGGCCTCTCGACCCCCCAGTGCGTGATTGGGAGAGCAAAACGTGTCATCAGCTTCGGATGTCGTGCCGGACCAACCGGAAGAAACCACCGTTGGCAACTACTTCGTGGCGAATTATCCGCCGTTTTCGTTCTGGAACGCCGCGCGCCGCGATGAACCGCTGGCGGCCCTCCAACGCCCCGCGGCGCCGGACACGCCCCTGGGGCTGTACGTGCACATTCCGTTTTGCCGCAAACGGTGCCATTTCTGCTATTTTCGCATCTACACCGGCGGAGAAGCGAAAAACGACCGCGTGGCCAACTACGTCCAGTCCGTGTTGCGCGAGGTCGAACTCTACGCGGCGAAGCCTCTGCTTGCCGGCCGCAAACCACGCTACGCCTATTTCGGCGGCGGTACGCCGTCGTTTCTTCGCCCAGAGCAAATCGTCGCCTTGACCGACGGGATTCAGCAATACCTGCCCTGGGATGAGGTGGAGGAGATTACATTCGAATGCGAACCGGGAACGTTGGATGAAGCCAAACTGCGGACGCTGCGCGGCGTCGGAGTGACCCGGTTGAGTCTTGGCATCGAGAACTTCGACGATGAAATCCTGCGCGTTAATAACCGCAGTCACCTCGAATCGCATGCATTGCATGCCTATGAAATCGCACGCCAACAAGGCTTTCCCCAGATCAATATCGACCTGATCGCCGGAATGCTCAACGAGACCGAGGAGAACTGGCACGACTGCATTCGGAAGACCATCGATATGGCACCCGATTGTGTCACCATTTACCAGATGGAAATCACGTTCAACTCGATCATTTACAAGCAAATGAAGGAGCATGGCGCGCTCGTCGCGCCGGTTGCCGATTGGCCCACCAAACGACGCTGGGTCCGCGAGGCGTTCGAACTGCTCGAGTCGGCGGGCTACACCGTCACCAGCGGATACACGGCCGTCAAGGACGCGGATAACTACCGCTTCCTGTACCGGGATTACCTCTGGCAAGGTGCTGATATGTTGTCACTAGGCGTTTCGTCCTTCGGGCATTTCAGCGGCACGCACTATCAGAATGAAGCGAATATCGGACCCTATATGCAGCGTGTCGAACAGAATGAACTGCCGATCCACCGGGCGCTGACGATGACCGGAGACGAGCAGCTGATCCGCGAGTTGATTCTGCAAATGAAATTGGGACGTCTCAACTCGAACTACTTTCAAGAGAAGTTCGGCGTGGACATTCACGCGCGGTTCGCGCGACCATTGCAACAATTGGAACAGGCGGAAATGGTCGAACTTGATCCGGAGGGAGTCACCCTGACACGCGATGGATTGCTGCGGGTCGATTCGTTTCTGCCGGCATTTTTCCTGCCGCAACATCAGGACGCTCGTTATACGTAGGACGCGGAGTCGAAGCATGTTGGAAACTCGCCTGCCGCCGGTCGTCGCCTCGTGTCGTAAGAACATTGAGTTGCTCAATGTGTTTCAGGACGACTGCGCTCCGGAAGATCCGTGGCACTTGGAAATGATTCCGCCGCACGAAGTTCCGGAACCCTATCGCGCTCTGCTGGTTCACGAGAGAGACATGACATCGACACTGGCCCGGTTTCACGGCGATGAGGTAACACTGCACGTCCTGGCACAGAAGGTGGTGGACGGGGAAGTGTTGCGACACGTGGTGCTGCGCGGTAAGCGAACGGGCCGATCGCTGGAGTACGGAGCGAGCCGAATTCGATTGACCGCATTGGCCGAACCGGCACGCGCCGAGGTCCTCAAAGGTGCCGAACCGTTCGGCGGAATCCTCAATGCCCTGGGCATGTCGTATCGGTGCTGTCCGGGTGGGTTCTTGAGAGTTCGGGCAGATGAACGGATCGCCGGCGCCCTGCAGTTTTCCGAAGGAAATTGGCCCGACTGGTTGTATGGCCGCTGTAATTGCCTGTCGCGCGATGAAATTGGGACGCTCGCCGAGGTCGTCGAGATTCTGCCGCTAACGCACTAGCTGCGTCGTGGAACGGCGGCGTGAGTCTTGTTCAGACGCGGGCGCGAAGTAAGGGTGAAGGAAGAAAATAAGAAATAAGAAATAAGAAATAAGAAATTAGAAATTAGAAATTAGAAATAAGGTAACCGTTCACGGACCAAGAGAAAGAGAACACTAATCGACGCTAATTCGCGCTAATATCGGAAAACCTCATTTTGAAATGCCTTCGACTTTTCTACGACCTGCCGGATTTACGTTGCGTATTGCAAACTTTCCAGGGCGGTATCATTAGTGTTGATCAGTGAAGATT
>CAZSOG010000605.1:0-4415 GCA_964607555.1 uncultured Pirellulaceae bacterium
GGGCATGATTTCGTTGCGGGCGAAGTCTCGGGCGAGTTCACGTATCTGTTGGGTCCTGGCGCGGTCGTGCCGGACCCGGACAATTTCGGTGTCTTTTACATCAAGCAATCGTTTGCCGAGGACGTGTTTGACTTTAGCGGAGCCGCCAACCAGATCGTGGGGCGATTCGCGCCGGACATTGGTCGGCGCGCGGCGCTGGTCATGGGCGAAGCGGAGCGACGTCTGGAGCCGTTTGGCGTTTTTACGACCGTGCTGCTGAAAAACCAACCGTCAAATCTGTCGCTGTCCAGCGAAATCGAAGGGCTGGGCGCCACGGCGACGGTTGTTCCGGGGGTGTTTCTCCTGGTGGCGGCCGTCGTTTTGAACGTATTGATGACGCGTTTGGCGCGCCAGCAACGAACGGTGATTGGCACGTTGAAAGCCATCGGCTACAGCGATTGGCAGATCTTCGCGCACTTCTTGAAATTCGGGATCACGGTCGGCGTGGTTGGCGGGATATGTGGCAGCGGGCTCGGCTATCTCGCGTCGATGGGCATGATGGCGGTCTATCGAGATTTTTTCGAGTTCCCGCGTCTGACAAGTGGGTTCTATTGGTATACCCATGTTGTCGGCATGGCGGTCAGTCTGTTGTGCGCGGTGGCTGGCAGTCTGCACGGAGCGCGGGCAATGCTGCGATTGCGGCCGGCCGAGGCCATGCGTCCCGAGTCCCCGCGCGGCGGCGGGCATATTCTGTTCGAGCGAATCCCGGCATTGTGGGACCGGCTTTCGGCCGGTTGGCGGATCTCGCTGCGGGACATGATGCGGCATCGCCTGCGTACCGGCGCGGGTGTTTTCGCGGCGGCAATGGGGGCCGGGCTGCTCGTGACCGGGTTCATGCTCGCCGAAATCCAAAGCTACTTGATCGATTTTCAGTTTCGCGAAATCGCGCGCCATGACCTGAGCGTATCGTTCCAGGACGCGCGGGGTCGGCCGGCCTGGGACGAGGTGAAGCGGTTGCCCGGCGTCGATCGGTGCGAACCCGTGCTCAATGTGGCCTGCACGATGGTGCACGGTCCCTATCGGCGTAAAGGAGGCGTGACCGGCCTGCTGTCCGCTGCGACTCTGACCGTGCCGCGTGACCGTGCCGGTCAGCCGATCACGGTGCCTCATGACGGATTGGTACTGACATCGCGGCTGGCGGAAATCCTGCATGCCAAAGCGGGCGACGTCCTGACCCTGGTCCCCATCAAGGGCGCGCGACGCCCGTTCCAGACTGTCGTCCGACAGGTTGCCGAGAGCTACGTCGGACTGGAAGCCTACGCCGAAATCGGCTACCTCAGCCGCCAATTGGATGGTGAGTTCATGGTCAACGCGGTACAAATCATCGATGACCATGCCCCTCGGGATCGGGTGCGTTTGTACCGCGAATTGAAACACATGCCGGCGGTGCAGACCGTCACTTCGCGCACGGATATGATCCGCAATCTCGAGGAGACGCTGGTCAACAACCAGTACGTATTCATCACGGCACTGGTCATCTTCTCCGGGATCGTGTTCTTCGGCAGTATCGTCAATGCGTCGCTGGTCAGTCTGGCCGAGCGGCAGCGGGAAGTGGCCACGTTCATGGCGATCGGGTACACCCCATGGCAAGTCGGCACGCTGTTTTTGCGCGAGAGTCTGATCGTTAATACCGTGGGGACGCTGCTGGGACTACCCTTCGGGTACGCGCTGGTCAAACTGACGTCCCTGGCGTATCAGGAGAACGAGATGTTCCGCTTGCCGGTCGTCAGTGCGCCGTGGGTCTGGGCGGCGACGATTTGCCTGGCCTTCGTTTTCACGCTCATGGCGCACGCGGTCGTCCAGCGGCACATTCACCAATTGAACTACGTTGAAGCACTGAAAGTGAAAGAATAGTCAAACCGTGCGTGGCGGTTCCGTGGAGCCCCGCACAGCTTTGGACGCGAGGACCTGTCTCATGAAACGCTGGATCATGATAGCCGGAGTTATTGGTGTGGTCGCGGTTCTCGTGAGCGCGGCGGCCATGTTTCGGTCCGGCACGCCCGTGCAAACCGCACGCGTCGCACGTGACACGATCCGCCAGTTCATTGATGAACGCGGCAAAACTCGCTTGCCACGTGAGTATCGCATCGCGACGGCGCAGGCCGGCTGGGTCCAGGAGATTACACTGGTCGAGGGCACCCGCGTCAAGAAAGACCAGATTGTCGCACAAATGTCGGGCAGCGATCTTGATGACGCGGTCGCCGAGGCGCGCGCCGTGGTGGAACGTCTGGACGCGGCAATCGCGGAAAATGATGACGTGCGTGTCGAGTCGAGCCTGGCGATTCAGGCCAAACAGTTTGTCGAATCCATGGATGCCACGGTCCAGGCCGCCAAGGCACGCGTTGATTCCAGCCAGAAACGGTTCGAGTTCGCGGAAACCAATGCGGGCCGCGTGCGGACGTTGCAGCAGTCCGGGGCACGCACGGACGATGATCTCGACCGCGCTAACCTCGCGTACTGGGAAGGTCAGCTCGGTTATCGGCAAGACCAGTTGGTGTGGGAGTCGCTCAAGTCGGTGCGCGCGGCAACGGCGTTGCTACCGAAAATGGTGGCGGACTACATCGCCCACAAATCCCTCACGCGCGCCGTACTCGAGAAACAGCACGCCGAGGCGGCAGCGCGCCTGCGCCGCGTGGAAACGCAGCGGCAGCGCGGCATCATGCGCAGCCCGGTCGACGGAATCATCCTGAAACGGCTCGTGCAAAACGCCCAGGAACTTCCGGCCGGAACCGAATTGCTGCGGATCGGAAATCTGGACCAACTTGAAGTCGAAGCAGATATCTTAAGCCAGGACGTGGTTCGCGTTCAACGCGGCGATCCGGTCGAAATCTATGGACCGGCGGTGGCCGCCGAGCTGGGCCATGGCGTGGCCGGCTCGGTGCAACGAATTTATCCGGCGGGTTTCACTAAAATCAGCTCGCTGGGCGTCGAGCAGCAGCGTGTGAAGGTCGTCGTCCAGTTTGCCCCCAGCGCGCGCGAGCGCGTGCGCGAACTCGGCACCGGCGTCGACTTTCGGGTTCGGGTCCGGATTTTCACCGCCCAACGCGATGACACCCTTGTGGTTCCACGATCCGCCTTGTTCCGCTCCGCAACGGGAAAATGGCAGCTGTTCGTCGTTCGTGATCGGCATGCGCGGATTCAGACTGTCGAAATCGGTCTGATCAATGACTGGCGTGTCGAGATCACCGCGGGGCTCCGGGACGGAGATCTCGCGATTCTCGCGCCGGATAGCAAGCTGCAACCGGGTGATCTCGTCTCCCCAACGACTCAATAGTGCGCCGTGCTTCCCCCAGAACCGGGGATTCCGTTACCTTCACGGCGTTTTGCATTGAAGTCGGTGAATGGTTGCGGGAATCTCGATGCGACAAAGTTGGCCCGGCTGCTGTTACTCCGGGTCCGATCAGACTATCATAGGCGGGACTGTCGGCTTGTCTTGACACCATGCACGGTTGCACAACCCCCGTTATCAACTCCAATTTACGATCGGCCTGGTTCTGCCTTGACTATCGCCTTCGGCCAAGGCGTTTCGAGAGAACCCCGTACATCCATCCGTGGTAGACGAACGACGGAAAGATCGGAAGAAACATGATTCGCTGCAATCCCGAGTTTTCAACATCCCGGGGTAGCACTTTCCCGTACCGGTGCTGACCCGCGGGGTGCGGCATCCCATGAGCACTCGCCAATGGCGCGTGCCACCCAACCGCGAAGTCAAAGATGGGCACGGCACTTGCCGTGTCTGGAGTGCGTCATGACACAACCATCGATTGCGAAGTTGAAGGCCCTGCCGCAGCGATCCCATGAAGTGTGGCAGGGCGGCCTCTTCCGAATGCCCGCCTGGGTCACGAGCGAGGACCGTGCCCCCTACCGGCCGTACATGCCGTTGTGGGTCTCCAAACATGAAAACAAGCTCTATGCGGACCCCTTAACGCGGCCGGAACAGCGAACCCTGGCCCAAGCCGTTGACGCGTTGCTGGCCTTCGCATGCGCGAGTCAGTGGGGCGGCTATCGCCCGGGTGCGATTGAAGTGAACGATAGCGCGCTGGGCGAGCATCTGTCGGGCTTGTTGGCGGAGACTGGAATCGAGGTACGCGTTACCGAGCGTTTGGACGCCATCGAGCAGGCACTGGACGAGCTACGGGAATACCACGGTATCACGAAATCGGATCATGTGTTCGCGGGCATGATTTCCGGAAATAGCGTGACGATCGAGCATCTACGGCGGTTCGCGGCCGCCGCCGCGGCGTTTTACCGCGCCGCCCCCTGGCAACATCTGACCGAAATTGACTTGGTCAAAATCATTCACCCGAGTCCGCCGCCGAGCATGCGATACGCCACGGTGCTCGGAGGGACACGGACAGACTGGAAGAGCACACGCC
>CAZSOG010000606.1:0-4414 GCA_964607555.1 uncultured Pirellulaceae bacterium
CTGGAACCGGACGACGACGCGGATTCGCCGTCGGTTCCCGCCCCTCCTCCCGCCGACTCGCCGGACGAGCCGAACCAGCCGGAACACGCAACCAAGGGGGGAACCTAGACCGTTTCAAGAACGGCTTGCCACCGGCCAGCCGAAGGAGCCCGAGCCATGGACGGACCGGCCCACAAACTGGGGATCCGCTACCGCAGCTATATCGTGATTCCCGCCCGCTTGGCATCAACGCGCCTGCCCGGCAAATTACTGCTCGCCGAGACGGGTAAACCGCTGATTCAACACACATACGAGTCGGCTTCGGCGGCAGAACGGCCCCTTGGGCTGTGCGTCGCCGCGGACCACGTCAAGATCGCGACTGGGGTGGAACGGTTTGGTGGCCGCGCGATCATGACCGATCCGAACGCCGCGTCCGGGACCGATCGAGTCGCGGAAGTCGCTCGATCCATGCCGAACGTCGACGTTTTCGTCAACGTTCAGGGGGACGAGCCCGAGATCTCCGGTACCGCGATTGACCGGGCCATCGAGATGCTGGAGCGCTCGCCGGGGGCCGTCATGTCGACGCTGGCGACCCCGATTCGCACGCGTGAAAAACTGATGGATCCGGCCTGCGTGAAAGTGGTCTGCAATGCGGCCGGTGAAGCACTCTATTTTAGCCGCAGCCCGATTCCTTACCCCCGCCAATGGCGGGACGAGTTATTGGATGCCGATCCACCCCTGTTTCTGCAGCATGTCGGCCTCTATGCATACCGTCGCGAGTTCCTGCTGCGGCTGGCCGAGCTCCCGCCATCGCCATCGGAACAAGTGGAAAAACTCGAACAGCTGCGTGTCTTGTCGGCCGGATATAAGATCCTGGTCGGTGTGATTGACGAACCCACGATTGGGATCGACACGTGGGACGACTATCGGGCGTTTGTCAGCCGCGCCGGAAGCTGCTAAGATGCCACTCCAGGGTTTATCACCCTGGGGCTCGCCCATGATCTGCTCCAGGTTCCCTTCTGTTTTCTCTAACTAATTCTACCACAACAAGTTAGGTCCTGGCATTCAGCTTGGAGGCCGGCCGCTTGGCTTACGTGCGTCCATCGCACCAGGAGGGGTGTGCAACAGCGATGACTAAACACATATTCGTCACCGGTGGCGTGGTTAGTTCTTTGGGAAAGGGCTTGACCAGCGCGTCGATCGGCATGTTGTTGGAACAGCGCGGCCTGCGCGTTCGCATGCAGAAACTCGACCCCTACATCAATGTCGATCCGGGCACGATGAGTCCCTATCAACATGGCGAGGTCTACGTGCTGGACGACGGCAGCGAAACCGATCTCGACTTGGGTCATTACGAGCGGTTTACGCACAGTCCGTTGACGCGCGATGCCAATTACACCACGGGGCAGATCTACCTGTCGGTCATTGAAAAAGAGCGGCGTGGTGAGTTCTTGGGCAAGACGGTGCAGGTCATCCCACACATCACCAACGAAATCAAGAGTGTTGTTCGCAAGGTGGGCGGCAAGGATGTTGATGTCGTCATCACGGAGATTGGCGGCACGGTCGGCGATATTGAAAGCCAACCGTTTCTCGAAGCGATCCGCCAGTTCTCGTTGGACGAAGGCAAGGAAAACTGTCTTTACATCCACCTGACGCTCGTGCCCTATCTCAAGGCCGCCGGTGAACTCAAAACCAAACCGACCCAGCATTCGGTCGGTCGATTGCGCGAGATCGGTATCCAGCCGGACATCTTGATCTGCCGGACGGAGCGGTCGATCAGTCGCGAGGATCGCGAAAAGATTGCGCTGTTCTGCAACGTGCCGTACCAGTGCGTCATCGAAGAAAAGGACAAGGACTTTTCGATTTACGAGGTCCCGCTGAGTCTGGTCGAAAACGACCTGGATAAGCTAATTGTCGAAAAATTGGGACTCACCGGTAACGAGCTTGATTTGCGCAACTGGCGCGAGCTATTGCATCGGCTTCGCAATCCGAAACAAGAGATCAGCATCGCCGTGGTCGGCAAATATGCCAGCCATTTCGATGCCTACAAGTCGATCTACGAGTCACTCGACCACGCCGGGATCCACCATAGCACGCAGGTGCGTATATCCCGAGTGCATAGTCAGGCGATCGAGCGCGAAGGTGCCGAGCGCGTGCTGGCCGGCCATGACGGGATTCTGGTGCCTGGTGGGTTTGGCGAGCGCGGTATCGAGGGTAAAGTCGAAGCCGTCCGGTTCGCACGCCAGCGGGGCATTCCCTTCTTTGGAATCTGCCTGGGAATGCAGTGTGCGGCGATTGAATTCGGACGTAACGTTGTCGGACTGGACAATGCGCATTCCACCGAATTCGATAAGAACACGCCCCATCCCGTAATCTGCCTGCTGGATGAACAGCGGAATATCACCGACATGGGCGGCACGATGCGTCTGGGAGCACAGCCGGCCAGGTTGGCTCCCGACAGCCAGGCACGCCGTTGCTATCAAACGGACGAGATCTCGGAACGGCATCGCCATCGCTACGAGTTCAATAACTCGTACCGTGCGCCGTTCGCTGAACATGGGATGGCATTCGCGGCGACCAGTCCCGATCACGCACTTGTCGAGATCATTGAATTGCCCAGCCATCCTTGGTTTGTCGCCGTTCAGTTCCACCCCGAGTTTAAATCGAAGCCGACCGCGGCGCATCCGTTGTTTGCCGGTTTTCTGCAAGCGGCAATCCGATACCACGCGTCGCGGGTTGATCGTCAACAAGAACAAATGGAGGTGTTGGGATCATGAGTGAATCGCCTGAGAAACGAAAAGTTATCATCGACGAGGACTGGAAGACGAAAGTCCAAAGGGAGAAAGAAGCACTTCAGCAACCGGCGGCCGATGGCGGCACGCCGGGCGCGGAAAGTGCCGAACCGAAACCCGGGACGCCACCCAGAATGGAGATTCCGGAAGCGTCCTTCTCACTGCTGTTGACAACCTTGGCCACGCAGACGCTCGCCGCGCTCGGCCAGGTCGCCCCTCCGGACGCGAAAGAAGTTCCCGTCGATCTGAAACTGGCCAAACATCTGATCGATACCATGGAGATTCTCGAACAGAAAACCAAGGGCAATTTGACAAACGACGAATCACAACTGCTTGGCCAAATGCTGTATGAATTGCGCATGGTCTTCGTCGCAACGCGCAATCAGGTCGAAAAGACCGGCCAAGTGACCCCGGGGACGTAAGAACCCGTCCCAGGACTCGGCTTCCAAACTGTACGATGGACGTCCACGTCCGTCGATGCAGCGGCGCAACGTCCGGCCGAGACAGCCGTGTGACCGGCGCGCGCCGCGCGCGACAGCCCGTTTCGATCGAGGTAACTGTTCACGGACCAGAAGAAAAAAGAACACTAATCGACACTAATTCTCGCTAATATCGGAAAATCTCATCTTGAAATGCCTTCGACTTTTCTGCGACCTGCCGGATTGATGTTGCGTGTTACAGACTTTCCAGGGTGGTATCATTAGTGCTGATCAGTGAAGATTAGTGTTCCTTGATAGCAGATGTAGCGAACGGCTACCTAATTTTTTATTTTTTATTTTTTATTTCTAATTTTCCCCTCCAACCATCGATCCTTCATCGCTTCTGGTTCCAGTCGCGCGCCACAAATGAGTGCCTGGCCTTTGATGGGCGTCAGCGTAACGTCGATTTGTCCCGGCTGTTTCAGTTCGATCGGATATGTCAGGCGCAAGACACGGTGGGAACCCCCGGCGCGCGCGAAAATATCCACTCGATCCAGCCGCCGGTTGGAATTCGAACCGGTCTGAAAGGCGAGTTTTGACCATTTCCGACCGTCGGTGGAGATGAGTATATCGAAGTCATACTTGCGTGACGCGCCTTCGTACCAATCAACTTCCACGCGGTCGAACGTCTTGTCCGGATCAAGTTCGAACTGGATCCAATGATCACGTCCCGCGACGGCCCAGCGCGTATTGTTCGCGCCGTCCGCCGCGCGGCGTGGTTCGTACCCTGGCGCCGCGCTGCTGGCCGTTATCGTGCCCTCGGGGTCCAACGCCGTGCAGCCGACCTCCGCGATCGAGTTCCACGAATTCTCGTCGCTGCCGCGGCAGTGCAGGCGGAGGTATTTTCCCTGGACCGGCGCCACGGTATACACGCGTTTTCCCGCGTCATTCGAGGTGGAGACGGTGGCATTGAACAGCCGTTGTCCGGCGGCCGCTGCGCGCGGCTCGAGCATTAGCAGCGATAGTTGATAAGCGCCGGCCGGCACCGGCGGGGCACCGAGTCGACCCCGGCTGCCGCGCGCCTGGATCGGACCGAGCGGCAGGCGGCTCGGGTGTGCACTCTGAATTCCGGTTCGGCAATTCTCCGTGTCGACTTCGGGGCCTTCGTCGGCGCGGGGGGTTCGCGTGCGCGCCGGCACGGTGGACGGGGGGGCGCCGTTTTCT
>CAZSOG010000607.1:0-3228 GCA_964607555.1 uncultured Pirellulaceae bacterium
CGATTTCATTGCACCTCCTTCGGCGAAAACCCGAGAAATGCCGCCTCATCTGGCCAATGCGACGTGACACGAAATGGGATCGCACCCGGTTGAGATCAGATCATTTGCGCCGCGCCTTGCGGGCAAGGGCCGGGAGGGGATTAAGATTAAGATTAAGATTAAGTGTAAGAGTAAGAGTAAGAGTAAGAGTAAGAGATAAGATTAAGAACCGGTAACAGAACTGCCTCGGCCGCGCGTTTATCCGCTTCTTCGACGGACGTGGACGTCCATCGTACATGTTTGAAACGAGGTTTTGTAACAGCCGCTAAGACTTTTTGACGACGCGCAGTTCGAAGACGCCGCCGGCGGTCGTGCCGGGGTGCGATTGGAAACGGACGGTAATGTGGTCCTTGTCCTTCACGGCACGGTCCGGCAAGGCGTACGGCTGCGTGAAAAACTCACCCGGCCGGTTATTTTGGAGTCGTTGGGTCGCGATTTTCGCGTCATCGACCAGCACGTCGAATACGCGGTTGCCGCCGTCGCTGCCCCAGTAGAGTACCTGGAGTTCCTGGGGTTGGTTGGGCAACACCTTGAGTTGCCACGAAAACCAGCCGCCATTGGTGGCGTGCCGCCAGTGCCGGCCGCTAAACGGCCCGGCACCCATCTTCTCGCCCAGTAGATGGTGTGCGCGTTCGTTTTCGGCGTTGCCGAGTTCGACCAGGTCGACGGTTCGATCCGCCAAGGCACGCAACCGTGCCTGTTCGGCGGCGTAATCCGCCAAGCGCGCTTGCCATTGCTTCTCGGTCAGCGCGTCCCAGTACACGATGTAGTCGCGGTCGCCATGCATTTTGTAAAATGGCAGCAACGTGACCCCCTCGGGATCTGAGTTGTCAACCGTGCGAAACAATTTGGGCGAACCGGAAAACGTCGACGCCTTGCCGGCCACGGGCTGCAAATCGTTGACCGCTTGCTCCGGCGTGCCGACAACCGCGGGAAACGGTGGGGCGCCGTGCTTGATCGGAGCGCACAATACCAACGGGCCGTGGAGGAACGCGAACCGGCGTGGGTTGTCGCGGAAACCCTCCGCTCGAAGCGGCATTCGCATGCTGACTTCAATCGCATCCCCCGTTTTCCAGACACGGCGCACGGTCGCGTATTCGCGGTCGCCTGCCTCGGTCGTCCACGGCTTCCCGTTGACGCGCACGTCGAACCCCGATGTCGCCCACGCCGGATGCCGGACGCTGATCGACAGTTCGGTGGGCGCTTGGCATGTGAATACGAGCCGGCTCGTCCCCGACTGGGGAAACTGCGTTTCCTGGCGTACCGTGACTCCGCGGTCCGCCCAGTTCAGCTCGGACGCGATGAACAGATTGACGAACAACCGGTCCGCGCCGTCGTGGAAGTAGATACTGTCGCCGTATTTCGCGTGGTTCTCGATGCCCGTTCCGGTACAGCACCAGAACGAGTCCATCGGCGTGTTATAGGTCTTGTGTGAACCGGACCGCAGCGGCACGTAATAACACATCATGCCCGTTGTCGGGTTCTGGGACGCGAGGATATGATTATAGAGCGCACGCTCATAGAAGTCGGCATATTCGCGACGTGGGTCCCAGCAAAACAAATGACGTGTCAGCTTGAGCATGTTGTACGTGTTGCATGTCTCGGTCGTGTTCGGGCCGAGCGCGCGTGAGAGGGATTCCTTGGGCGAGAAATGTTCGCCGTCGCTATTGCCGCCAATCACGTAGGACCGCTCGCGCGCGACGGTGTTCCAGAAGAACAATGACGCGGTCTTGAGCCAATCCTCGCCGGTAAGTTCATAGAGTCGCGCGGTCCCAATAAACTTGGGGATTTGCGTGTTCGCGTGCAGGCCGGTGAGTTTGTCTTGACGATGCGCGGCCGGGCCGATCACCGCCATGTGATTGAACCGCATCGCCGTCTTCAGATACTTGGCCTCACCCGTCACGCCGTACAGATTGGCCAGCACCTCGTTCATGCCACCATGTTCCGTGTTGAGCATCTCCTGCATCTGCTTGTCGCTGAGTCGCGCGTTCCGAGCGACCACCCAATCGGCGAATTGCCGGCATACATCCAGTGCCTGGTCGTTGTCACAGTGGATGTACATGTCGAGCAAGCCGGCAAGGATCTTGTGCAGCGTGTAATAGGGCGCCCAGACTCGTTTGCGTTCTTCCACTCGGTCGATGAATGACGCGGGATAGGCACTCAGGTACCCGGTGCCGATCTTGGCCTGGCACTCCGCCAAGCCGGCAACAATCGCGTTACCCCTGGCCTTCAGACGCGCGTCCCCCGTGCTTGCATACATTAACGCACAGGCCGACATATAGTGCCCGGTGAAGTGCCCGCGAACTTCACAGTCGGGCCGTTCCCAACCACCGAGTGGTTTGACGTCGACCGGCAGACCGGCATTGACTCGAAAATCGTAAAGCAGTCGATCGGTATCGAACGACAGCAGGTATTTCTTGTCAAGTTCCATCGCGTGCCGAAACGGACCGTCAAGCAGACGCACGTCGCGCAGGTTAAACGCGTATGCGTGCAATGTGATTCGATTCGCGGTTTTGAGCTTCTTGTTGGCGCATAGCCCACCGGCATGGGACGCGTCCGGGGCGATGGCCGCGACGACTAGCACGGCAGCGGCGAGCAAGAGAGTGGGAAGTCTGTTCATTGTGTCACTCATTTCTTGGATCGTCGTGCAACGCATGAGACTCAGGATTCCGCGCTTCGGGAGAATGTCAGGAGCGTTTCATATTCTCGCCACCTCTTCGCACGCTGTCTTGTGATCGAGGTGCATCGGAGAAGATCTGGCAAGAATAGTCTATGGCAATAATATAAGAGGTGTTCTTCGATTAAGCAAATACTTGCGAATGGCTACCAATGTAGCCAAGTTCTTGATCTTAATCGAAGGTGATCAGTGGGCCGACTGTCTGGATTCGTCCAATCTGATGGTCGACCTTGGCCCAACTCGAGATCACGGGATTTGAATTGTCCTGGGCATTGAACGAACCCGTAGACTGGCAGCGGCTGGTTCCCAGAATGCCGATCCCTGACCGATCCGCAACGAATGGGAGATCAACTGTTGGATGTCTTTCTCTTGGCCCCTACCGCGCGTCTTCCCGCCCCCGCCCAGCTCGTCTGGGTGGAGCGCGTGATTCCACACTACCCCGGCTGCACGCCAACCATCTTCCCGCCCCCGCCCAGCTCGTCTGGGTGGAGCGCGTGATTCCACACTACCCC
>CAZSOG010000607.1:3328-4400 GCA_964607555.1 uncultured Pirellulaceae bacterium
CACGCCAACCATCTTCCCGCCCCCGCCCAGCTCGTCTGGGTGGAGCGCGTGATTCTGCACTACAGCCGAGGAATAACTCGCAGGTCGTATTCGCTAAACGTCCCAACGTAGTAACTAAAGCGAAATATCGGTCGTTCACCGACCGCGTATGCCAAGTTGTTCATATACGACAGCACGACCTCTTCCGGCGATTCATGCAGATGACAACCTAAGGTCAGATGAATGTGATCGCTCGGCAGCGCGGCGCGCGATAACAAGTGCCGCTTCTTCTCGCTTGCCGCCAAGATCATGTCATGGAGCGACTGCAGCAGATCAGTGTCCACCTGACAGTGTCGACCTTCGTAGACCAGCACGATGTGGAGGTTATACCAGAACTGCCCGTGGGACGTCCGTCTCGCTGCGGCAAGATCGACCTCGGGACGGTGGATCTGGAACTGCTTCAGGCGGCATTGGACGCGCCGGTCCACCATCGGATGATGTTCCAGCTGGCCCGCCAAGTACTGATCGAGCCGCGCGCGGCGCGTCGAGCCAATGCCCCGAATACAGTAGTTACCACGCAGGCGTTTACTTGGTTGGTGGTCGCGTGTTTCGCCTCGTTGACAAGGGCAGGCAGCGCCTGACAACTTGGTCGTCTGGCCGAGCAACCACGCCAAGCGGCCCTTGACCCGTTGTACGATCCGCGCGGGAGCAATTTCGGGTGGCGTGCTGATCAGGAACTTACTTATGTTGGGTGGTTCGAATTGATGTTGCAAGATGCGAATGCCGTCTTTGGCCACCTGTTGCTGCAATTCCGCGCCCCAAGCTGTGTCAGGATCGGGAGTCGTCCGCCAAAAAATGGACAGCGACCAATCCAGCTGATAGGCGCGTTTTTCGCACGATCGGGGAGTGTAAATGGGTCGTCTCATGATCGGTTCTTCCTTGCAGTTGGAGTGTTGGTTCGTTCGTGCACAATGGCTTGTCCTATTAAGTCAATCGCGATTTGCGCGTGAAACCCTTCATTTTTGGTTGAGAATCATGTGCTCCGCCCAGACGAGCTGGGTGGGGGCAGGAGCGTAGGCGGGTTGCGGGCGCC
>CAZSOG010000608.1:0-4388 GCA_964607555.1 uncultured Pirellulaceae bacterium
AGTGCTCCCGGCAGCGCCCGCGCGCCCCTTGGCAAAACCACCATCCGGGCAGCGCAGTGCGTCCAGATGTGCGGCAATCGCAGCGTGCCACGGCCCCACCGGCTCGATGGCCTGAATACCGGTCGCGGCATCCACTACGGCGGCGCTGATCACGGCCGAGATCATATCGACGGCCGCGCCTTCGGCTAGCTGGTAGGATTGAATGAAATCGGCGGCACGGCGCGCTGTTGGTTCGTCAAGTTCGCCGAGCAACGCCAGGGCACGCAACGCGAAACTCGTGTAATACGGGTCGCTCGGTCCCTCCCGGCCGCCGAAGCCGCCGTCGTCTTTTTGTAACCGCTTGAAAAACCGGCCGTGCCGCAGCCGGTCCGCATCCGTCAGATGTTCGACGCCGGCAGCCAAACGCATCATCAGCTGAAGTAAATAGGGCGAAGTACCGGACAAGTCAGGGCTCCTGCGACAACGTGTTCGACCGCGGCGGCGCACAAAGAAAGCCTGTCACCGGGCGGTGCCGAGGACAGGCTCATTAACTCGATATCCAAACCGACCTATTCGCCTTTGTATGGCAACAGCGCCATGAACCGGGCACGCTTGATCGCCTGGGTCACCGCATGCTGGCTGGCTGCCGAGCAGCCCGTCTTACGGCGTCCGACAATTCGACCGTGTCGATTGATCAGTTTCTTGAGCAATTCAACGTCCTTGTAATCGACATACATCGGGCGAGGTCGTTTACCATCGACGAAAATCGGGTCTTTTTTCTTGGTACGGGCGCGTGCTTTGGATCGTTTTCGAGCCCGGGATGTACGTTTCATAGTGTTCTGTTCGGTCTGAAGTAAAAGCAAACAACGGGTCGTGCGTCCCCCAAATCACGCGGGTAGGACACCGAGAATTCGGTATTTTAAGCAATTCCCGTGTTTACGCAAGGGTGGCGTAGGACCGTGTCGATCAAAAAATGCAACAATCGACGCAAATCGTCCGGCGCAACCTGATCGGCCAGGTCCTGGGCTCGACGGCGATGCTTGTCGATCAGGAGTCGCGCATTCTGAAACGCACCGGCCTCTCGATAAGCCTGGTAAACCCGGTGGATTCGGTCGCCTTCGCTCAACGTCTCGTCGTTCAGCAGCGCGCGCAGGGCGACATGCCCATCGGAGCCGGTCGCCTCAAGGGCCAGTGCCCAGAGGAGTGTCGGGCGGCGTCCAAGTGCATCCCGGCCGACAATCCGCTTGTTGCTGTCATCCTTTTCCCAATCGTCAAGGTCGTTGAGGATCTGAAACGCCACGCCCAGATTGCGTGCGTACCGATGCAGAGTATCGGCATAGCCATCGAGCGGTTGCGCCAGACGCACGCCGACAAGCAGGGCTGCCTCGAACGCGGGCGCGGTCTTCAACGCGTAGATTTTCAGCGCATCGATCGGTGTCAGCCAGCGATGCGGGGCGTCACGCCAGGCCAACTCGGCGCCCTGTCCCTCGGTAAGACGCGTATGTGCGTCGGCCAGACAGTGCAGAATATCGGCGACTTTCTCGGCTCCCAGCGACCCGATCTCGCGGCTCACCAGCCGGTAGCCCATTCCGATCAAGTAGTCGCCGACATTGATGGCAACGGCCTGCCCGAAACGTCGATGCACGGTCGGGCACCCATAGCGAAAGGGGTCCTCGTCTTCGATATCGTCGTGCACCAGCGATGCCTTGTGAAACGCTTCGATGGACATGGCGGTACGCAGAACGGCTTCCGGCAACTTGTCAAGGTGCTCGGCGCCGGCACTTTCGGTCGCCCGCGCGCCGGTCAGTGCATCGTGGACGGCAAGCGTGATAAATGGGCGCGAGTACTTGCCACCCTTGCTCATGAAGTCGTAGGCGATCGCCTCGGTTGCCGCGATGGGATCGAGTTGTTGCAGAGTATCGTTTGCCGCCAGCACCGATGCGCCCGCCCGCACGGTCGGCGCCAGTTGCGTTAATCGTGGCCGCTCGAACATCCCGGCAGCCGCACGCAGCAGATGGACGTAGGTTCGGGTCGTTCGTGCGCCGGCCGCGCGACGTGCGTTGATCATGTCCCAAACCCAGGCCTCGTCCACCTCGGTGTTGCGACACTGATTGGACAGCAGGGGCACGGCCATGCACGGAATCCCCGCGATCAAGACCTTGTCAATCGCCTTTTCCAGGACATTCAAACAGGCAACCCCGAGAATCGCGTCGACACGCCCGCTCAAGATGATCTGCATCACGATGGGCGACCCTTCCGCGACCAGGACGTGGTACCCCATCTGCTCGGCAGCCTGCGCGAATTCCCCGATGGAACAGGCACCGCACCGGTGGCAGTCGAGCCCCACCTCGTTGTATTCTGCCTGGCAGGATTCCGAGTGCTTCAGGCAGTGCGGCAGCAACAGGAGACGCCGGTTCGGCGGTACGGCAGCGACTTGATCACACCAGAATTCCGATGCGAAGACCACCATCGTCCAACCGACATACGCTTCCGGCAGCGACAGCGCCGACAGTGTCTGCCGCGCATGTTCCTCCATCCGCGCGACCGACAGCGGATGGGTTCGCGCCAGCAACGCCACCGTTTTACGACATCGAGCTCGAATTGCCTCGCGGTCTGCCAACGCTTCAGGAATATGTTTCAGGTGTGCTGTTGACAGACGCACCGTTGCGGTGGAGGACGGCCCGGAAGGCGCGGTCGACTTGCCGTCAGACGACGGTGAGGGCGTCACGGATGCACTAGCCAAGGTGGTGTCCTCAGGTGGGGCTACGTTGGGTAGGTTGGTTCACAACTGGCGACCGGGCCCCCGCCACGGCAGACGCCACGGCCCAAGGCCGCGGTCGTGAACGTCACTGGATAGAGCCCTTCATAATACCACAGCTTCGCAAAGTAGAAACCGATCGGAGCTGATTCCTGGTGCTGATCTGCCAAAACCGCCTGAATCAGCCAAGAAAACCCCTTCTGTAGAGCGGTGTGTAGGTGCGGGGATTCCAGCGAGAACGCAGAATCACATGCCGCGAGTGCTTCCAATGCCAACGCCGTCTGCTCGACCCCCACGTGGTCACTCGACGCATGACGCCAACACCCGTCCGGTTGTTGGCGTGCTGCGAGCCATTGCAGCGCACGGTGCAGCGCCGGTTGCGGCGGATCCGCCAGCTCGGCGAACGCAAGCAGGACCCGAGCCGTACCGTAGACCGGATTCTCCTCGCCCGACTCGTCCTGGTCCCCAAACCAGAGTGGAATCCAACTGCCATCGGCGCGTTGTGTCTTGCGGAGATAGTTCCAGCCTCGGGCGAGCGCATGTGCGACCCGTCGCGGTTGCAGATGCCGCCAGACCCAGAGCGCGCGCATGGCATGCGCGGTCAAGTCACTGCCGCTACGATCGAATGGCAGCTTGCCCCAGCCGCGACAAAAAGTAGGCCAGCCACCATCCGTGTTCTGCAGGTCGAGCAGCCAGGCAACTCCGGCCGTCGCCGCACGCGCGATCCGCGCACGCTCGGCGGCGGACGCCCGCGGCGAGCGATACCAATGGCGGATTGCCAGAAGGGCCCCGGACGTGTCGTCGGCGTCGGGCACGGCCCCGCCCAAGTCGCTCCAGCCCCACCCGCCCGGATCCGCCCCCGTGTAGGGATGCCGCCGCGTGTTCTGACAGCCCAGCAACCAATCGAGGTTGCCGTGTTCCGCCACGTCGGCGCCGGCCGCCGCCAGTGCATTGAGTGCCAGCGTCGTGTTCCACGTGGCAAGGTTCGTGTCAATCGGCCAACTACCGTCGGCGCGGGCGGAATCGACCAGAAAACCAATTCCCGATCGCACGACGGGATGCGCGGCGAGTCCGGTCGACACTAGACTCATTACGACGAAGCTTGTCAGTGGCACCGCTTCGAGATAACCGCCACTGGCCGGCTGAATGTTCCGCAGCACGCGGAGCGTCGGTTTGATCGCCGCGCGGCGCAACCAGCGAGTGAGCGGGAACCACGGTGGGCGATGGTGGAATCGCGCCTGTCCGATCGCGACCAGCGCCGGTATGGCATAGCTGACAACCGGTAAATGGAGCCAACGATACATCCGCTGGGGGACCCACGCCGCCTCGAACGGCAACGGCGCGACCGCACGCCAGTCGACCAGTCCGGCCAGGGCCACGTTGGTGAGGATTGGCACGGCAAATGTCTTGTCGCGGCCGTAGCGGTGTCGGAGTCCCGCGACGGAACCCTGTTGTTCAATGTATCGGTCGGCACGCGCGCGCCGATCCGACCACGCGTCGGCACGGCCCGCCAGCACGACCGCCGCGCGAACGAGCATCGTGGTCGATATGTTGGAGTAGCTTCGATCGGTGTCCCCCCAGCCGCCATCCGCGGTCTGGTGGCGCGCCAGCCACGCGATGCCGGCGTCGATCGTCGACCGGAAGTTGCCTT
>CAZSOG010000609.1:0-4387 GCA_964607555.1 uncultured Pirellulaceae bacterium
ATAGACTCGGCGTCCAAACGGGTGCCGCCACGACCTGTTGGACGTGCGTTACATGAATGCCAACGTAAATGCCCAGCCAGGAAGCCAGGCCCAGCAGGATCGAGCCGGCGGTCGTCACGGATGCCTGGGTCAGCAGCAGCCGAGCGCGACTTATCGGCTGGGCCAGTACCATTTCAAGAGTTCCTCGCCCGAGCTCGCCACTCACGCAATCCGAACCGCGGGCGATCGCCCAGACCGCCATGCACATGACCACGATCAACTCGTCGTAAGTTAACGCAATTCGTCCGGAGTACGTGAATAGCTGTTCGAACGGAACAGGCATGAACCGCTCGAATTCCCGAAACTGCTCGACGATCGTTTGAAATCGATCCATCGGGAAGAGACTGACAACCCAGACGCGCAGCCAGCAAAATGAGAACATGACAAATAGGCTACCGAGCAACAACAGTCGCGCGTCGGCAATCGCTTTGCGAACCAGGACGACATTGAATGGACGGATTATGTTACGCACCGGACGCATCCTTTTCTTGTGGCCGGTGCGCGTGGTACCGTTCATACACGGCACGCAGACCTACGGGCTCGATACGAACGGCCGCAAGCGGCAGCGTCGCCAACCAGCCGAGCAATGCGGCAAGATCACCCGAGGTCTCCATGACCATGTTCCCCGCCGTGTCCGTCTGAATGGATAGCGACTCTTCTCCAGGCGGAGGTGTCGGAACCGGGCCACGCAAGTGCGCGTGAATACGATGGCGCCGTCGCAACTCGCTCATGACCTGCGTATGTACCAGCGCGCCGTCGCACAGAATCCCCACTCGGTCGCAGACCTGTTCTACTTCCGGCAGCACGTGTGACGAAAACAGCACGGTCCGTCCCGCGTCATGTGCTTCCTTGACCATGTCCATGACAATCCCACGCACCGTAGGATCCAAGTTGGACGTCGGTTCGTCCAGGATCAACAGCGGTGTGTCGCAGGAAAACACGGAAGCCAACGCCAATTTCTGCCGCATGCCGGTCGACATGGAAGCGACCCGCCGTGACAAGTCCAATTGCAGCCGATCCGCCACGTGCCGTGCGCGCTGCCAACTGCCCTCGGGACGCACCCGCGCAAAGAACTTCAGTACGCCGCTGCCGCGCATGCGGCGGAACAGTCGCACTTCGCCGGGAAGATAGGCGACTTGGCGGCGTACCTGCAGCGATTCACGCACGCAATCCCACGGACCCACGCGAGCACTACCGCAAGTGGGCTTTAAATGGCCCAAAAGAAGGCGTAAGAGTGTCGTCTTGCCCGCCCCGTTCGGTCCGAGGAGCCCAAACACCTCACAGCCGGGTATTGCCAGCGAACAGTCCCGCAGCGCGGTTACTCGCCGGTACCTCTTGGTTAAATGGTCTGTTTCGATCTGCACGGTTGGTTCCGCAAAACATTGTGTTCACGCAGACCAGCCAGTCCGTGGCGTCCGCGATTCGAGTTAGCCCTGTTATGGGCCGAAATTCGTTCCAATTGAGTCAAGTTTGCTTGGGTCGAACTACGCGCATGGTTGTGGACGGGGTGCCGACGGACAAGGGTGTCCATCGTACATGGCACCCCAAACATGGTCGGACCCACAGCCCCCAACCGCGCCGGCATGCGCCAGTCGGACGGCGGTGAAACCTCGTCAGGTCCGTAACTTTCGCCCCTGGCCAAGACCTGAACAAAGGCCGACTTTACCACCATTAGCCGTAGAGCCATCATGTTAGGGCACGCGTTGGCCCCGTCCCAGGGGATGGAGCGATGCGTCATGCGACTGGAAATGTTCCTCCAAACCTCCTGTTTTCCAAAATAGCGATGGTCAGACTACACTAGTATCTGGTAATCTGAACCCTGTCACGATGTGTATCAAAACGTTTGGGATCGGACCAAACAATGGTAAATCGACGAGACGATAAGGAAAACAGATCAGAGCTGGAAGAGTTGCTCGAACAAGTGCGTGCGGGATCGGAAGAGGCCGCGCTGCGGTTTATTGAAATCTACGGACCGCATCTGCGCCGCATTGTGCGCGAGAAGCTACGTGTCGAGTTGCGGTCCAAATTTGATTCGCTTGACTTTGTGCAAATGGTATGGGCCTCGTTTTTTTGCGAACCCAATCGCACAGCCGAGTTTGACGAGCCCGAGAAGCTGATTGCGTACTTGTCGACGGTGGCGCGGAACAAAGTGGTTCAGGAGTACCGGCGGCGTACGCGCACGCAGAAATACAATGTGGCGCGTGAACAGTCGCTGGAAGACACGGATCCGGTCGAAACCGCGGCGTCGCGCAATCAGGCGACACCGAGCCAGGTGGCGATGGCGCGCGAACGTTGGGCACGTCTGGTCGAGGGTCAACCGGAGCGCAACCAGCGGATTTTTGAGATGCGGATTAACGGCGCGACATTTCCGGAAATCAGTCGCGAGTTGGGGATTCACGAGCGGACGGCGCGGAAGATCATGGACCAGATACTCCGGTCCGAAGCGGCTTCGTGGGAGATATAACCGATGGCGATGACCGAACGGCTGGGGGCCGCATCCGTGCTACATGAAGCGGCCAGCACTTGGCGGGACGAGCCCGTCCCACGAACGTACGCCTACGTCGCGGACCATCCGGAATTGCAAGGTCAAAAATCAATCGTGTTGAAGTTGGCGTATCGCGAGTATTTATCGCGCACCGAGGCCGGCGAGACATTAATCCCGAGCACGTTCTGTGATCATTTTCCGGCGTTTCGCCGTTCGCTGTTGCGGTTGATCAACCTGCACAGTTGGGTGCATCAAAAGCCCAAGCTCGCCAAGACGCTCGAAAGTGCGACGTGGCCCAAGTCGGGCGAGTCATTCTTGGGCTTTAATATGATCGACGAGATTGGGCGTGGTGCTTTCGCGCGCGTCTATTTGGCAACGCAGCCCGACTTGGGGAATCGGCATGTGGTCCTGAAAGTGGGGCAAGGCGGCAGTAGCGAGGCCAAGACGTTGGGACGCCTGGTGCACCCGAGTATTGTGCCGGTCTATTCGGTGACCCACGACCGGGAATCCCAGTTGACCGCGATCTGCATGCCCTACCTCGGGGAAGCGACCCTCAGTGATGTCTTGGACAATGGCACGCTCGGATCAGAGATGCCACAACGAGCTACGGCGATTCTTGCCGTCGCGCGGCGTCTTGCCCGACTCGACGCAATCCCCGATTCGGCCGCCGTGGCGGATCTTCGATTGGTACGCAGTGATTATATTGGCGGCGTGGTCCATCTCGGAGTGCAGCTATCCGAGGCCCTGGACCACGCGCACCGCCGCGGCATCTTGCATCGTGATCTCAAGCCATCCAACATCCTGCTAGCCCCATCGGGCCGCCCCATGCTGCTCGATTTTAATCTGTCGAGCGATACGGAGCGTGACGCGGTCCGACTTGGCGGGACGCTGCCCTACATGAGTCCCGAGCAACTGCGGGTTACGGTGCTGCGACCGAATCCCGAAGCGCCGGCCGACGCGCGTTGGGATGTGTTCGCGCTGGGCGTCATCATGTACGAGTTGCTGGTCGGGCGGCTCCCGTTCGGGGACGCGTCGATGGAAGAGCCACCGGAGAAATCAGCGCGCCGCATTCTGGCCCTGCAACATCGAGGCTGTCCGGCGCTTCGCAGCTTCAATCCAACAGTACCGCGCGGTTTGGCGCGACTGGTCCACCAGTGTCTCGAGGTCGATCCGGCCCGGCGTCCCGCGTCGGCGGAACAACTCGCGACGTTGTTGCGTAAACATTTGCTGCCAGCCGCTCGGCTCCAACGCTGGGTGCGCCGCCGGCAATTGCTCGTGGCCGCTGCCGGTGGTGCGTTCGCGCTGGCCGGCGGAGCGGGAGTCGGCTGGACAGCGACGCGCCCACCATTGGGGGTACGCAAATACCGAATGGGTGTCGAAGCATTCGAAGCGGGAAAACACGCAGCGGCAGTCGAGTACTTCGTGCAAGCCAAGGAGGCTCAACCCCAGTCCTTTCAGGTCCTCATGGCACTTGGGCAGGCCCGCAGCAGTTGCGGCCAGTACTTTCTGGCAACTCGAGAACTGCGCGACGCCTTGAAACAACTCAAAATTCTTTGGAACAGTTCGTTGGAGAATCCCCAGCTGGCCGAATGGCAGCCTGAGATCATCCGCTGCCTGGGCGTGACCGCCTCCTGGCTCACGTACACGTTCGCACGCATCTCCGCGTGGACGCCAACCGAATACTATGCCAAAATGGCGATCGATCAGTTTGCCGTCCATAGCGTCGATATCTGGAATAATCGAGGCTTCCGTGCGCTACGCGTTGACTACTTGGCACGCGCGCTCACCTACTGCAGTACCGCGATTCACCTCGATACGAATTGCCAACCCGCTTATTACACTCGGGCCGGCGCTTATCTTAAA
>CAZSOG010000610.1:0-4377 GCA_964607555.1 uncultured Pirellulaceae bacterium
GCCTCCCGCATTAGGCATGTACAATGGACGTCCACGTCCGTCGCTGTCCCACCGTGAACCTCGACCACGGACGACGCCCGCGCCTAGTCGCGTGCCCGCGACAACACGACGACGCCAACGGCGAGGCAGACCGTGCCGACAGCGGCGAGCACCGCGCATGACGGGATCATCTCGGCCAGCGTGAAGTCGCGCCAGATCGCGCCCTCCAATGCAAGAATGGCCCACTTCACCGGGCTCGCATTGCCGATCGTTCGCATGAATCCCGGCATGAACGCCAGCGGGATCATCCCACCGCCGAACATAGCCATGATGATATTCGCGCCCCAGGCGGCTCCGGAGACGGCTTCCTCGCTCTTGCCGATCACCGACATCAACATCATGACCCCGACAAAACAATATGTGATAAACACCGCGGCCAGCATCAACAATAATGGGCTTCGCGGGCGCATGCCGAGCAGCATTCCCAAGGCGACCATGAACGCAATGACAAACAGAACGGTCATGGCACACGCGGCGGCTTTGCCCGCCAAGACGTGCGCGCGAGTGATCGGGGCGACTTTCAGGCGTAGAAACGTGCCCCGCGTCCGCTCGCGAACCATCGTGATCGCGAACGCCGCCGCACAGCCCAGCACACCCCACATCATCGACTGCGGAAAACTGATGTCCCATTTGGAACGAATGTTACGCACGACTGCCGCGGTGCTGCCAGGCCGCGGCTTGCGCACCACGTCGATCATCTGGATATTGGCGAATTGCATTCCCCCCACGCCACTCGCGTTCCCATCGTCACGGGACTGCTGTTGGACCTTCTCCAGTGAGCTCATGAACTGGTCGAGCGTGCCCATCATCTGGCCCAGTAAGAAGCGTGATACGGACGACAACTGCTTATTATCGGCGATCTGCTTCTGAGTCTGTTTCACGAACGGCCGCATGCTGGCCGGGTCTTGAAACCGTGCCGCCATGAGCTCACCAGTTGCTTTCATCACCAGCCCGTTCAGCAGGCCGGCCTCGGCCTGCCGGGACGGATCAACGCCGATCTGAATCGCCGGTCGTTCCCTGGCCCAAAAAATGCCCGCGGTCTCGCCAAACGCCTTCGGGATAATCACGACACCGACCAGATCGCGGCGCCGGACACGATCCAGTGCCTCCTGCTCGGCCAATGCGCGAACCGTGATGTTCTTGTTGTTTTTCAACGACTCAACAAATGCGCGCGATATCTTCGAGCCATCCTTGTCGACGACGGCGATCTCCAACGACGCACTTTCGCTGCTGCCAACCGAACCGAACATCAGGCCAAAAACAATACTCATCAGGACCGGAAATCCGATAATGAAAAACAAGCCCATCGTGTCGCGACGCATCAGCGTCAGGTCCTTGACGGCCATCGTGAGAATGCTGCGCATCAGTCCCGCAAGCTCCTGCCGGTCAGAGTCAAGAACACGGTCTCCAGGTCGGGGCGCGCGACTTCGAGCGTTTCGAATGCCACGCCCGCCGCCGAAAGCCGACCAATCTCTTCCAGCGGCTCATCCGACTCGAATCGCAGTGCCAGCCCGTCCAGTGTCCCCGGCAATACATCCGCGTTTTCCGGTGCGTGTCGAAGCTCGGCTTTGACCGTGGAACGGCCACCGTGGCGATCGATCAGCGCGTCGACCGTGTCCAGATCCAGGATCTTGCCGTCGTCCATGATCGCAACTCGGTCGCACAGTCGCTGGGCTTCGTGCATGTAATGCGTCGTGTACAGGATCGTCCGACCTTCACTCTTGAGCTGCTCGATGCTCTCGAAGATGTGGTTGCGCGACTGCGGATCGACGCCAACGGTCGGTTCGTCCAAGAGGATGATGCGTGGGTCGTGGACCAAGGCGACGGCCAGATTCAACCGCCGCTGCATGCCGCCGGAAAACGTCTTCACTCGGTGCCGACGCCGGTCCGTCAGGCCCGCGAACTCCAAAGCCCAATCCACTCGCTCATGCAAAGCAGCCGCGCGTAGCCCGTACAATCGACCGAAGAAAACCAGGTTCTCCTGCGCGGTCAGGTTCTCGTAAAGCGACAACGATTGCGGCGCGATGCCGATCCCACGCCGCGTTTCGGCCGCACCCGGATCGGACGCGCCGTCGATCATGACCGAGCCACCGTCCGGTTTCAGCATGCCGATGATCATGCTGATCGTGGTCGTCTTGCCGGCACCGTTCGGGCCCAGCAAACCGAATGTCTCTTGGCCGTTGACTTCGAACGACACACCATCCACCGCGTTCACCGCGCCGAAACTCTTCCGTAGTGATTTAACCTCGATCATGCACTGTCAGACTATTATGGATTGGTCCCAAAACACCGTTGCAGAGATGTACGATGGACGTCCACGGCCGTCGCAGAAGCGGGGCTACGCCCGACCGGGCCGGTTTCGTGGCCGACCCTACAGAATATTCTTGTCAAACTTAACCACACACGAGTGTTCGCTCGATGGAAGACAATCTCCAATATTCCTGCCCGGTGATATTCGTGCCGGATCTTCTCCGCGAATCCTTGGCCGTTCCGTGGGCTGTTAAAACATTGGGGTTGGCGACAGAGGAACCTTATCCAGTTTTATGCCGTTTGCGAAGAGGCAGCAAGAACATCTCGTGGCGACAATACTATTCGAGTGGCGTCGCCGGGCGCCGGTCGCTACCGATTCCGTATCTGCTCGGTCAGGACCTTGCCGGCGGCCGGGAACTTCGGATGTCTTACTTTCTGCGCCGGATCGCGAAACACCCACGGCTTCCAGAGTTCAAGGATGGCTTCCCATTCCTGCAGGCTTCGAGTTGGATAAGTTGCCGGCCAACCGCCCTTGCGAAACTCTTCACTGACCCCCTTGTCATGAATGACATTCTTGCGCCAGTTATCCAACGTGGCCAACAGCTCCTTGCGCACCGAAGCGTAATCCGGGTCGTCCGCCACGTTGTGCACCATGTCCGGGTCCTTGCGCGTGTCGTACAATTCAACTTTGGGTTTGTGCGGCGCCATGAACGCGGCCTGCACGGGCGTCAATTGTCCCTTCAGATTCATCACATTCATCAAAGCGAGCAACGGATACTGTGCTTCCTTGTACCGGTTGTACTGGCACCACGCCCGCGCGGGCATCAGATTCAAGATCAACCGGTAGTTATTGGCACGAATCGACCGCATCGCGTCGTGTGTATCGTCCATCTTGTCGCGTGCCGCGAATATGTACTTGCGCTGTTTGATGGCATCATCAAACAAGCTCATGCCATGCAGTGGCACGGGTGGCTTGACCTTTGCGACATCAAGAATCGTGGCGCAAATATCGAGTGAGCAAGCCAGTTCCTCGCGCACCGCGCCCGGGCGAACGTGCCCGGGCCACCGCATGAGCAGCGGAATATGCAGTCCTTCGTCGTACAGAAATTGCTTGCCCCGGATATGACAGCGACCGTGATCACCAATGAAGAACACCAGCGTGTTATCTTCCAGGTTTTCGGCCTTGAGACGCTTGAGCAACTGACCGACCTCCCGGTCCATCAGCTGGATCTGCTCCAGGCCGTTCGCGAAGTCGCGCCGCACCATGGGCAAGTCGGGCATGTATGCCGGTATCTCAACATCCTTGCCGTCAATGGGCCGCACCGGGTCGCGTTGCCACGAGCGGTGCGTCCCATGAAATGTGATTTGTGCAAAAAACGGTTGACCCGGCTTGCGCTGCTTCCAGTCCTTGCCCATGAACAGGGGCCGATGCGTCAGAAAGTTATGGTCGGTCTTCCGATCCATCAGACAGGTGAAATAACCGGCGTCCTGCAGCAAGTTGGGAATCGGCTCGATACCGTACGGCAGGTATTTCTTGTCCGCGTTCGGCGTCCGATGTTGGTTGGCACCGATGTAATTCTGGTGAAACCCAGTCAGCATGGCGGACCGAGACGCCGAGCAGACCGGCGCCGTCGTGAAGGCGCGCGTGAACCGAGCCCCCGCGTTGGCCAGCCGATCCAAGTTCGGTGTCGAGACGCCCTTGGTTCCATAACATGAAAGGTCGGGACAAATGTCCTCGGCCATGATCCACAGAATATTCGGCCGATCGTCCGCCTTCACGGCCGGCGCGCGAACCGTGCCTGCCACCGCCAAGATAACGCCAATAATCAAGAACAGGTGTCTTTTCATGGATGTTCTCCCTTCCGAATGAACACGTGACACGGTCTTGCCGCGAACTGCTCAGGCAATGCCTGGAGCCAATCAGCAGCTGTTGTGAGGTGGGATTCCGCGCCGAACCGTGCGGTGACGGCGGCTCTCCGGCTCCCAAGCTCGGACCTCATGCCGCACGCACCATGGTAGGCCATCCGGGTCTTGAACACAAGCAACGGATAGGACACTGCACCACGCGGCGCATGATCCGCTCTTGCG
>CAZSOG010000611.1:0-4363 GCA_964607555.1 uncultured Pirellulaceae bacterium
CCGGCACGAGCATGCCATGCAGCAAGGATTCGGCGGCGTCGAGCTACCCCATGCGTTGGCCAAGAAATATCCGAACGCGACCTACCAGTGGGGATGGCAGTACGTCTTCCCGTCCGCGAAACCCTCGAAAGATCCGCGAAGCGGTGTTGTGCGCCGGCACCACCTGGATCGCGACAATATCGGTCGCGCCGTCAGCAAGGCGATTCTCGCGGCCGGCATCGTCAAGCCCGCCGGTCTGCACACTTTTCGCCATTCCTTTGCCACTCGCCTACTGGAGCTTGGCTATGACATTCGCACCGTGCAAGAACTATTGGGTCACAAGGATCTGCGTACCACGCAGATCTACACACATGTGCTGAATCAAAACGCTTGGGCGATCCGCAGTCCGGCGGATGAGTTGTAGGACCGGCACACATGACGCGCTTCGCGGGCATCGCGTCCGCTGTTCGAGGCGTGGCGGCCGATGGCAACAATCATTGGTCGGGAAGGTTCCCCGTGCCGAACACTTACGCGGACGACGGCCCGTTCGCAACACTCGCCCGCTCTGGACATCAAGCCGATTAACATGCCCCCCTGGGATTGACGGCGGATTACCCCGGGAAGTACCGTGGCAAGGGAATGATCGCAGTCGCCAAGATACGCGAATCCCGCAAGAGTGCCAAGGGAGCGAAGGGCCAATGACACAACGTATCACTCAATCCATTGTATTGCTGACGACTCTTGCTTGTGTTTGCAACGGGGAAGAACTGCGTGAAGTCATCGTCAGCCACACCGATGACAACGGTATCCTCCAACTCTTCCGCATGAAGGAGGACGGGTCGGATAGCGTTCAGCTAACGCGTTCCGAGCGCGGTTGTCGCATGCCGGCTTGTTCGCCTGATGGAAAAAAGCTGGTTTACGTGCAACAGGTCGACCACGGCTTGTCGCTCTGGCTATCGGACATCGATGGCAGGAACGCTCGTGCTCTTACCGACGCTGGCATGAACCTCCTTCCTTCCTGGCTGCCGGACTCCCGCCATGTCGTCTGGATGAAGGCTCAGCCGGCAGCGCAAAAGCAGGATCCCGCCAGCAACAGTCAAATCCACATCATGAATACGGAAACGGGCACATCCCGAAGACTGTTTAATGACGCGGAACTCATCAAGTTCAGCAATGCGATGCCCTCGGTTTCCCCCGATGGCAGAAAGGTTGCCTTTGTATCCAACCGCAGTGGCGCGTTTCGGATTTGGGTAAGCCATCTGGACGGAAGTGATGCCAGACTCCTCGCGCCACCGCCGGCGGATCAGGATGAGAACCTCGGATTGCCCATCGAGCAAAAAGTGCCTTCGTGGTCGCCCGATGGAAAATGGATTGCTTACTGGGAAGGCGTGGAGATGACTCACATGAGCCCGTTTACCGGAGTCGAAAACCCGAAACGGGATCAGCGGATTGCCGCAACTTTCCATGTCTGGGTTGTCAGCAGCGATGGCAAACAGCGGCGAAACGTCGGACGTGGCGATGATCCCACGTGGTCACCCGATGGATTTCTGGCGCGCGCGTTCCCGGATCCGAATAGGGGTGGTCCCAGGATCATGATCGAAACCGAACCGGGGGAAAAGGAGTTGCCGATCGTGCCGCCGAAAAGGAATTGGGGGCGATTCACGTGGCTGCCGATGGATTGAACCATTGACCAACTCCAATTTGACGTAACGACTGTCCAAACAATAGGTGTCCGATTCCACGGTCGCGATGGTCACCGAGGTATTCGGAATTCCGACCGTGTATCCAGAGGTATGCCGTGACAAGACGACGATTGCTCGGACTTAGGGTCTTTCTGCTGATAGTGACTGTTTTGGCGATTGCCCCGCGCGGCGCCGCGGCTCAGACGCTCGATGACGCAAGGTCGAAAAACTGGCATCAATGGCGTGGTCCGGAGGCCAATGGTGTTTCGCGAACGGCAACGCCACCGATCGAGTGGAACGAAGGCAAGAACATTCGCTGGAAAATCGCCCTCGACGGCAACGGTCGGTCGACGCCGATCATCTGGGAAGACAAGGTCTTTTTGTTGACAGCCGTCGACACCGGCATCGTCGACCCATCACTCCCTCGACCGGAAGACCAGCCGGAGCGTGTGTTTGGGATCAGATTCCCTAACACGATCTATCGTTTCGTCGTACTCTGCCTCGACCGTGAAACGGGCAGGGAGCGTTGGCGACGGACCGCAACGCAGCGCGTGCCGCATGAAGGTCATCACCAAGACGGTAGCTTTGCTTCCGCGTCACCCACGACAGACGGCGAGCGACTGTATTGTTGGTTCGGATCCGCCGGTCTTTTCTGTTACGACTTGGATGGGAAGAAACTGTGGGAACGCGATCTGGGCAAGGCATGCATGGCGGCGAGTTTGGGCGAGGGCTGCTCGCCGGTGGTGCATGATGGTCGACTGGTCGTTGTCCGCGATCAACAGCGGCAGTCTTATATCGAAGTGCTGGATGCGAAGTCTCGGGGAAGACGCTGTGGAGAGCCGACC
Source organism: uncultured Pirellulaceae bacterium (assembly GCA_964607555.1). Lineage (GTDB taxonomy): Bacteria > Planctomycetota > Planctomycetia > Pirellulales > Pirellulaceae > JAJSAJ01. Next base: position 2,507 of record CAZSOG010000611.1, read on the forward strand.
GCGATGAACCGAATGCTTGGGCAACGCCGCGCGTTATCGAGTACGCTGGCCGGACACAAGTCATCACGGCCGCGTCGAATTTGGTTCGCGGCTACGACCTGCACACTGGCCAGATCATCTGGCAATGTGGCGGTCTGACCGGTAACGTGATTCCATCGCCGGTTGTCGAGAATGGGATCGTCTATTGCATGAGCGGTTACCAAGGCCACGCGCTGCTCGCCCTGCCGCTGTCGGCGATCGGTGACATTTCAAACTCGGACGCGATCGCGTGGAGAATGGATCGAGCGACACCCTATGTTCCATCACCGCTCTTGTACGACGGGAGACTCTATTTCACTCAGTCGAATCAAGCGATTCTGTCCTGCGTTGACGCCCGAACCGGCACTCGAATCATCGACCGCACTCGATTAGACGGATTATCGAACATCTACGCGTCTCCCGTGGCTGCGAAGGACCGGATCTACTTCACCGGCCGCAACGGGACAACAGTTGTGCTAAGGCGATCCAGGAAACTGAAGGTACTGGCGACAAATCGCCTGGATGACGAATTTGATGCGTCACCGGCCTTGGCCGGAAACCAGCTCTTTCTCCGCGGCAGGAGGTTTCTGTACTGCACGTCGGAGGATTCCAAGAATCAAACCGTTGCATATCGGCAGGGCGATAAGTGAACATGACTGACGAATTTCCTTTGTATCGAATCCTTGTAGTCGAAGACGATGCACCGCTCGCCTCCATGGTGGCGGGTCATCGTGGAAGCGCATGGCGGCGGCGCTCGGCTCGTGGCGAGTGAACTGGATGCATCCTCGCGCAAAAGTCGAGATCGGGTATTGGCGAAGCTACGCCAGGATTTCGACTACCCGGTCGACGTGGTCTCGGTGACGACACTACCAAGTCACGTCCAGCGGACGATTGCCCGCGGCACGGACGTCGCGTGTTTTCGCCTGGAAGAGAAATATTACGTGGTCGCTGCGTTGGCCAGCGATGCCGAAGTGGTCCGACTCGGTCCATTTCCAAAGTATGATCTGCGGGAGATCGAGGATTCGATCGGCGGTTGGATGCGGCTGACGGCGGACAAGCTGGATGCCGCCGACTCCGGCGAACGTCGCGCGGTGCTGAAAGAAGTGAATGCAAGGTTTGATTTCCCGGTCGACATCGTCGCCCGGAAGGAATTACCGGGTTGGCCCCGAGGACGGATCAGCGGCGGTGAGGACATCGTGTTTTATCGGTCGGATCCACGGCCCGATGACCAGTGGTTCGCGGCGACACCCCTGTCTGGAGAGAACGAAGTGGTCCGCTTCGGACCTTTTCCGAACTTTCAACATGTGGAACAGACGGCCGCCACGACAACACTGGCTCTGGTGCTGCTGCCAGCCGCGCTGGCAATCGCGCTCTTGCTGCGCCCCGTCGCCAGCCAACTCCGACACGTCGAACGTGCCGCGAAGGAAATCGCGGCGGGGAAGTTGGGAGCGCGCGTGGACGAACGACGCCACGTTGCGGATAGCGACCGAGCGCGGCCGTCCACCGGCGACGCGCACCCTAGCCTCGACCTGGCCGACCGGCGTGTCGAGCACGACCTCGGTCTCGGGCTCCACCGCCGCGATCTCGCCGAGCCGAACCAGCGAGGCAGCCACGCCGATCGTGCCGTGCCCGCACATGCCGAGGTATCCCGCGTCGTTGGCGAACACCACGCCGAAGTCAGCGCGCTCCGTGACCGGCTCGGTCAGGTACGCGAGCACGATCGCGTCGTGGCCACGCGGCTCCCGCGTCAACGTGCGGCGCACCAGGTCCGCGAACAACGCCTTGGCCTCCAGCTCTGGCGCGTCCACAAGCCTCACCGCGATGTCTTCGTCCCAGACC
>CAZSOG010000612.1:0-4356 GCA_964607555.1 uncultured Pirellulaceae bacterium
CATGTAGGTCGGTTTTCCAAACCGACCGCGCGCAACCCCAATCGCATGCCCCTTTGCATTGCCCCACGACCCGTGCGTAGTTTGCCCCAAAAACTTGACGCAAGAACATCGAATTTCGGCCGATAAGGTCTCTAACGAGGTTTCACCTCTAACCAACTGACGCATGGCGGCGCGGTGGAGACCTCCGATCCCTCCCGTACGTTCGGTCTTGTCCCGTCCGCCCATGGCGGACGGGACTCGGTGGAGCGCATGATTTTGCACTAATCGGCGGCGCACGCCCCGGCCCCCGCTTCTCCCCGCCCGCCGCTTCGCGGCGGGCGGGGAGAAGCGTTTTTTCTTTTTTGCGCGCTGCGGTAGTGCACAATCATGCGCTCCACCCACACGAGGTGGGCGGGGGCGTAACTCCCTCGATTGGAGTGCGTTACGCCATGCGTGACACAAAAAATCGCGCTGTCCAATTAAGTGACGACGCACGTGGCCTGAAAAATCGCCTGCTTCACGGCCGTGCTGCCAACCGGGCCGGGACATACTGGCACATGCGGTTCAGGAAATCCGCAGGGAAGATCGTCTCTTTCGGCATCGTTGCATGCTTTATCGCATCGATGGCCGGGCGGGCGTGTGGCCCGATTCGGTCGAGCACGTTAAGTGCACGCAATCGAACGAAAGGTGTCGGATGGCGAAGTGCATCAATCAACACGGGCAACGCGGTTTGATATTGTCGCAGATTACACAACGCGCTGGCCGCCGCGACGCGCACGATCGGCGATTTATCCACCAACGCGTTTTTCAGATCGTCCCGTGCCGCTGATGCGTCGCCACCGAGCATCACCAGCCCCGTCGCGGACCACCAGCGAATCACGTCATCATCGTCGGTCAGGCCGCGCACAAGCCATTCGATATTCGCCGGATCCCGGTCGCTGGCCCGCCGCGCGCGGTCACACACCGTGGCGAAATACGGGTCGCCCAGCTTGACGCCCATTTCAAAAGGCGTGGTACCGTCGCTGCGCCGGTGCAGTAGGTACTCGGGGATCAACCCGAGATCGTGCGTCTTGATCTGCCAGTCGTGCACGCGGGCCCGCATGGACTTCACGATGTCCGCGTAACGTGGATCCGTGGCGAGGTTGTGGATCATATGCCGGTCGGCGTTAATGTCGTACAGTTCCTCGACCGGTTTGGGGTGGAAGTAGCGATCTTGCACCGGATTCAACTTGCCCTGCTCGTGCAGGCGACGCCACACCTGCATGGTTGGCATCTGTTCGGTATAGCTGACAAACTGGGCCCACGGCAGATGCGGCATGTAATTGCGGTAGTACTGATACCGCGCGTCACGCACGCCGCGGACCATGTCGTACCGTTCCGCCATGCGGTCGCGAATCACGTAGGCGCGCGTGCGCGGCGCGACCGCCTGATCGCCGAGGAATGGACGTCCCTGCATGTATTTCGGGACAGGAACGCCGCACAACGAGAGTACGGTCGGTCCGAAGTCCACGAAACTGACCAACCGGTCGGTCGTGCCGCCGGGTGCGGCAGGGGCCAGGTTCTTGTATTTCTCCGGAAAGCGAATCAGCAGCGGTACGCGCAGGCCACCTTCCCAAATCCATTTCTTGACGCCGGGCATTCCGGCGCCGTGATCGGAATAGAAAAAAACGATCGTGTCTTCGGCGAGGCCGGCATCATCCAGCGCCTTTAACTGCGCCGCGATCCATTGATCCAGTGTCGTGATGTTGTCGTAATAATTGGCCCAGTCACGACGCACTTCCGGCGTGTCCGGGTGAAACGGCGGAATGGGGGCCTTGGCTGGATCGTGTAGTTCGTCCGGCCGCAGGGTTGCCGCGTGCCGTGCGTGGTTCTTCGCCCAGATCTGGCTCTCATGCGAACCCACGTAGTTGAACACCGCGAAGAAGGGCTGGCCAGGCCGGCGGTTTTTCCAGTGGGCTCGTTTCGATGACTCGTCCCAGGCGTTGCGGGGCACGGGGAAATTGTAGTCCGTTTTCGAATTGTTGGTGCAATAATAACCGGCATCGCGCAGGTACTCGGAAAAACACTTCATCCAACTCGGCAGCTTCGCCCGGCTGCGCATGTCCTGAGTACCGATACTCGACGAGTACATCCCCGTGATCAGACTCGACCGGTTTACCGCGCACACGCCGGTAATGCCAATGGCGTGCGTGTATCGGACACCTTGACGGGCCAATCGATCCAGTTCGGGCGTGATCGCATAGTCGTCACCGTAACAGCCCAGGTTCGGACTGATATCCTCACAAGTCAGCCAAAGAACGTTCGGTCGTTGTCGCGCCCAGAGACTTGTGGACACGATGCACAGCACGGCGCAAAGCATGGAGCGGAGTTTCATCGCGGTCTCCGTCAGATTCGTGGAGTTATCAATCGGCCACGTGTTACTCGATGCATCGTAAAGTATCTGTCTATCTTGAACAGGAGGTAACGAAGGAAACGGAGAACTCGCCTCTCTGTTGGCTCTGTTCCCTCCTGTTCAAATGTCCTGCATATGCCATCGGCATAATGGACAGATACATCGTAAACCTTGCGTGGCGCCGGGGCAACGATCAGAATCCTTGCTTTGTTTGACGTGGGGGCGCCCGGCGCTGCATAATGGCCGGTACTCAAACCGCGCAAACCGCGAACTCGGCGATGAAGAAGAACGGGCCTCACGCAAAGCCGCCAAGACGCGTTTGTGGAACCGCGGGCGGTTGCAGGCCACGGTTGACGCGGAACATTGACCAAGAGACGGGAGCTTTGCCATGGAAGATCGTCCCAAATCGGACAGCATCGATTTGTCACGCCGTGCGTTTGTCGCGACAACATCGGCAACCGCCGTTGGTTGGACGCTGGTGCGCCCGCGGAGTGTGCGCGGCAGCTCGGCCAACTCGAAGATTCAGGTCGGGTGCATCGGTCTGGGGGGACGCGGCCGGTGGATCGCCGGCTTGTTTCGACAGCATGGCGGCTACACCGTAGCCGCGGTGGCGGATTATTTTCCCAAGGTCGCGAAACGGGAGGGCACCAAGCTCGGTCTGCCCGAAGCGAAGTGCTTTTCCGGACTCTTGGGATACCAACGCGTGCTCGACGCGGGCGTCGACGCGTTGGTCCTGGAAACACCTCCCTATTGTTTTGCCACGCACGCAAGCGCGGCAATCGAGTCGGGCCGGCACGTCTACATGGCCAAACCGGTCGCGATCGATGTGCCCGGCGCGCTGGCCATTCGCAAGGCCGGCCGGCGTGCGACCGAAAACGGCCTGGTGCTCCTGGTCGATTTGCAATTGCGCGTTGATCCGTATCTGCAGGAGTGCATTCGCCGAGTACGTGCCGGCGCGATGGGTCCGATGCAGTTCATACGAGCGTTTTACGACGATGAAGGCCGCGCCGATCCGCCGCTGACCGGCAATTGGGCGGACCGGTTTCAGCATCTGATCTGGACGATGAACGTGTGCTTGGGCGGCGGTCGAATTGTCGCGGCGGGCATCCACGCGATCGACGCCATGATCTGGCTGGCCGGCGAAACCCCGGAAAGCTGTGTTGGCGCGGGCCGACGGTGCCGCGCCAACCCGCACGGCGATTCGTACGATGCCTATTCGCTAACCTACAAATTCCCCAGTGGGTTGATCGCGAATTACTCGGGCGACCAGTTCCGCAATTTTCACTCGTTCAATTGCGGCTGCGATGCCTATGGTTGGCAATCGTATTTGGAAACTCGCTATGGCGGCAAGACGTGGATGCGCGGCGCCGACTGGCGCTACGAAGGGGGCGAGAAAAAGGACCTGTATCCCTATGGGGCCAAGACGAACATCGATGTCTTTCATCAGAGTATCCAGGAAAAGGTCGCCACCAATCCCACGGTCGAGTCGTCGGTCAACGCGAATTTGACGGCGATCCTGGGTCGCGAAGCCGCACATCGCGGCGCGACGGTTACATGGGATGCGATGATGCAAGAAGCCAAATCGCTGGCGCCCGATCTGAGTGGGCTGGTTCAGTAACGACGCAACCCGAGAATGTGGCCACTGCACGGCGCCGCACCAGGATATGAAATGGCGGCAAAGGCGGATGCCACCCGGCCACAAAACATGCGCGCCCGGTGCGCGCATGTGGCGGCCTGAGAATCTAACGAGGCGTTGCCTCCAACCAACTGACGGATCCCGGCTCGCTGGAAAGTATGATTCTGCACGACCCGCCGCCCGCAACTCGGCTGCCCTCTCGCCCCCACCGAGGCAAGCTCGGTGGTGAGGGAGGGGCGTGTGAGAGGGACGCGTGAGGGATTCCGTCTGCGTCTAAACAGCTTTCCACCGAGGCAAGCTCGGTGGCGAGGGGGGCGTGTGAGAGGGACGCATGAGGGATTCCTTCTGC
>CAZSOG010000613.1:0-4348 GCA_964607555.1 uncultured Pirellulaceae bacterium
GGAGGCGATCCAAGCACTCATTGTGAATTGCAAGTAGTTCATTATTTGGACAGCGCCACTTGGTCTGTCACGAATGGCGCAAGTCACTCCAATCGAGGGATTTACGCCCCCGCCCACCTTGTGTGGGTGGAGCGCGTGATTCTGCACTACACCGACCTCGACCCACCCACGTTCCCGCCACCGCCGGGTTTATCCCGGTGGAGCGCGTGATTCTGCACTACAGCAGCGTGCAAAAAAAACGCGGGCGCCGCCGGTTAGTGCAAAATCACTGGCTCCACCCAGACAAGCTGCGTGGGGGCCGGATACCGACAAGCCAAGTATTGACAAACCAATCGTGAAAAAAAGTGGCGCTGTCCAATTAATCTTAATCTTAATCTTAATCTTAATCTTAATCCGGCCTTTGCTGATGAGGCACGCAGCGCCAATGAGGTAATCTCAAATGAGGTATCCCGCTCCCATGAATCAGGAGAATCGTCGCGCAACGTAACACGTCATGTCGATCAGGAGTAAGAGCTAGGAGTAAGAGTAAGATTAAGATTAAGATTAAGATTAAGATTAAGAGTAAGAGTAAGAGTAAACTAACCCGCCGATCATGGCCAAAGGCCGTGAACGGCTGCGAAAGGACATGCTTGTGAAGGCTCTGGTGACCGGTGCCGGCGGATTCTTGGGACGCTACATCGTGGAACAACTTATCCGCCGTGGCGATCAAGTGCGTGGTTTCTCGCGCAATGTGTACCCCGAGTTGGAAAAAATCGGCGTCGAGTCAATACAGGGCGATATCCGCGCGCCCACGGCGGTCGCCGCGGCATGCCGTGGCGTCGATGTCGTTTTTCATGTGGCGGCGGTCCCCGGCATTTGGGGCCCGTGGCGGCGTTATTTTGAAGTGAACACCGCCGGAACGCGCCATGTCATCGCCGCCTGTCGCCGGCAGCACGTTGGGAGGCTCGTGTACACGAGCAGTCCCAGCGTGACCTTTGCCGCACATGACCAGTGTGGTGTGGATGAATCGGCGCCGTATCCCACGCGTTGGCTCTGCCACTACGCGCACTCGAAAGCGCTGGCCGAACAAGCCGTGCTGCAAGCAAATGAATCTCCTGACCTGCTTACCTGTGCCTTACGTCCCCACTTGATTTGGGGCCCGCGCGACCCGCATCTCGTGCCGCGTTTGCTGGACCGTGCCCGCCGTGGCCGGCTCCGCCAAGTCGGTGACGGCACGAATCAGGTTGACATGATCTATGTCGAGAACGCCGCGCACGCGCATTTGCTGGCGGCCGACGCGCTCCAACCAGGGTCCGGCGTTGCCGGGCAGGCGTATTTCATCAGCCAGGGCGCGCCCGTCAATTGCTGGCGGTGGATCAACCAGATCCTGGAATTGGCCGACGTGCCGCCGATCACCAAACAGATCTCCTTCGCAACGGCATGGCGGCTTGGCCACATGCTGGAATTCGTCTATCGGGCTCTGCATCTGCCCACCGATCCGCCAATGACACGCTTCGTGGCCGCCCAATTGGCGAAATCCCATTATTTCAATATCGATCGCGCACGCCATGACCTTGGCTACGCCCCGATCGTTTCGACCGAGGATGGCATGCACTATCTGGAACAGTGGCTGCACGCGCACTGATATCCTGCTGGGCGGCACAGGCAGGTCTGTTCTCCGAACGGACCGCAACCCCGCCCCAACCGCAAACCCCTGCGTGTCTCCCGCGCACCGCCCCCCACGCGGCGCAAACCCCACAAACGCCTCCGCCCCCCACCGGCCAAAGACCAAGCGTTTGACGATGCTCAGAACGGTTCGGAGAACCGCTCTACCTATAGCGCCCAACCAACGGATTACGCGGCCGGCCCAAATGAAGATAGCCGAGCTGGTTCGATTCAAGCATCGTTCCGACTTGTCCAAGTCCCGGAGTTCTCCGTGGCCGAGGCGCGCCCGGCCGCCGAAGGCACACGCACCCCGCACTCGTTGTCGCCCGGTGCCACGCTTGCTCTAGGATATCAATCTGTTATACTGAGTCGATTCAAAAACATAATCACTGATAGATCGACACGAATAGTCCGACACGTAGGGCACGCGTTTTGTGCGGCACAATATCGAGTTGAAGGCCCGGTTAGGCTCGCTGGAAGATGCCCGCTCGATTGCGCGCCGCGTGGCGACGAGCTACCTTGGAATCCAGGATCAGACAGACACTTATTTCGAGTGTCAAACGGGTCGACTTAAGTTGCGTGAGATTCTTGGTGAGGCAGCTCAGTTGATATGGTATTCGCGTCCCGATCAAGCAGCCGCGAAGGAATCGCGGTACATGCTTGTTGACGTCCCCGACGCGGCCGCCATCAAGCAGGCGTTAGCTTCGGCATGCGGAGTGTGGCGCGTGGTGGCGAAACGGCGTGAGATCTACATGTTTGACACGGTCCGGATTCACCTGGATCGAGTCGATCGACTTGGCGACTTCATCGAATTTGAAGCCGTTTTGGACGACGGTGTGGCGGCCACGGCAGGCCACGCCGCAGTGGCGCGGCTAACCCGTGAATTCGGGCTCGGGGCGACGGATCTGCGGGCCGGATCCTATAGCGATATAGACCCTGAATCCGTTGGGTAACGCAGCGGGACCGCGCGACGTCAACCGATGCGGACGCCACACATATGCCGCTATTTCGGGGGAGGGGGCCCGGGCTGCGCCACGCCACGAATGCGCGACGGGGGTGGATATTTCAGTCAATGTTTGAATCAACTGGTCAACTGTAGCAGGGAAATGCTCATGTCAGAATTCGCATCGGTAAGAATCGGAGATACGGAACTTGCGTTACCCGTGGTGGAAGGGACGGAGCAGGAGCGCGGCCTTGATATTTCAGGCCTTCGTGCCGAGGCCAACCTCATCACGCTGGACAATGGCTATGCGAACACGGGTGCCACGACCAGCGGGATCACGTTTCTGAACGGCGAGCAGGGCGTGTTGCGATACCGTGGTTACCCGATCGAGCAGCTGGCCGGTCAGTGCGAATTCCTTGAGGTTTGTTATTTGCTGATTCACGGCGCGCTGCCGACACAATCGCAACTCGATACATTCCGTTGGGAGATCCAGCATCACACCATGCTGCACGAGGACGTCCGGTCCTTCTACAACGGGTTTCCGCGCGATGCGCACCCGATGGCGATTCTGTCATCCGTCGTCAGCGGACTCTCTACGTTTTACCAGGATTCGCTCGATCCGTCCGACCCGCAGCAGGTGGACGTGTCGATGAAACGCATTCTAGCGAAACTGCCGACGATCGCGGCGTACGCGTATAAGAAATCGGTTGGCCAGCCGTTCATTTATCCGCGCAATGACGTTGGCTATTGCGCTAATTTTCTGCACATGATGTTCAAGGTCCCATGCGAGCCGTACGAACTGGATCCTGACTTCATCGAGGCATTGAACATGTTATTCGTGATCCACGCCGATCATGAACAGAACTGCAGCACGTCGACGGTGCGCATGGTGGGATCGGCCGACGCCAACCTCTTCGCGTCCATTTCAGCGGGCATCTGCGCGCTCTCCGGCCCGTTGCACGGCGGGGCGAACGAGGCGTGCGTCTTGATGCTTGAACAGATCCTGGCCGATGGGGGAGATGTCGAGCGATTTGTGGCGAAGGCCAAGGATCGAACGAGCGGCTTTCGGCTGATGGGATTCGGGCACCGGGTCTACAAGAGTCATGATCCACGCGCCCGGATCATCAAGGTGGCCTGTGACAAGTTATTGGCGAAACGGCACATGGAGGATCCGTTGTTCGATGTCGCGCAGCGGCTTGAGGAAGTTGCTTTGAGCGACCCTTATTTCATCGAACGCAAGCTCTATCCGAACGTCGATTTCTATTCCGGCGTCATCTACCGGGCGATGGGCATTCCGATCCAGATGTTCACCGTGTTGTTCGCGATCGGCCGCCTGCCGGGTTGGATCGCGCAGTGGTACGAGATGCGCGGCGCGGCGAACAAACGCATCGCGCGGCCTCGGCAAATCTACACGGGTCCAGCACAACGCGACTTCGTGCCCTTGGACCAACGCGGATAAGCAACGCGTGGTCGCGCCCGTTTTCCAGCCGTCTTCCGTAACCGGTCACGGGTAACCGAACGCCACGGCGCGCGTACGGTGCGCATGATTCGAAGCGAACAACGGCAGCGTCGCGCATGCGAGGGCGTACGCCGTTGTGGGTTGCGGGCCACCCGCATTAGAGACCTTATGGGCCGGGATTCGATGATCTTGAGTCAAGTTCTTGGGTCAGACTACACATGGGTCGTGGGGCGATGCAAACAGGCATGCGACTGGGGTTGCGCGCGGTCGGTTTGGAAAACCGACCTACATGTGCCGCCCAC
>CAZSOG010000614.1:0-4345 GCA_964607555.1 uncultured Pirellulaceae bacterium
TTCTGCTGCACTTGCGGGAGCAAGGCAGCTACTACCAAGCCAGATGGGGTCCGGTTACCCGTGAACGGCTACCGATCTTGCCGTGCGTCGCGCGGCCCCGTAACGGATCACCGGTCGTGATGACCGTGAGTTCTGCCCGGCAGCGGACATTCGCAGTCCCCGTACACGAAAACGTCACCCTGTTCGGCCCCGGCGACAATAACGGCACATCGCCGTTCGGCTGGAATTTCCGGAGCAGCTTGCCGTGCTCGTCATACAGCCGGCAATCGTCCGCGGACCAGAACTCGATATACTGTCCGCTCTCCACCGCGACCGGAAAGATCAGACGTTTGCCGTTCAGTTCGATCGTCGGATTGTGCAACACGGTTTTCTTGGTGTGCAGTGCCCGAATCGGACCGAGGTAACATTCGACCTGGCGGCCCGGCGGCAGATTATTCAAATAGACGGTCATTTTACTGATGGCCTGACGGACCAACGGCGACCGGTGCAGCACCGTGTGCGCCCCGTACGGCCACGTGTAATCATGATACGCAGTCGCATCGCGTTCACGCATGAGTAGCTCGAAATACCGCCAACCCGTGAAATCCACCTTGATATAGTGGTCATCGAGCGTGCGAAAATACTCGGGCAAGTTGGTCAACTGAATGTTGAGCAGTTCCCCCTTGCCGTCTCCATGTACCCAAAGACCGATCGCATCGTAAGATGTCATGTTGATGACCGGATCAAACGTCTTCGTAATTCGTGCCCACGCACCGACCGGTGACCTGGTCCCATTAGTCGCGGTCAAGACACCACTGGTGTTTCCCTCTTTTCGCGGTTGAGCAACCGTGTCAAACGCGTACTGTACGTTGCCCGCGGCACCGCCTGGAGTAAACTCATCTCGTCGCGAAAAATCGGCGAGCGTGATGTGCTCCGAGTCGGCGTACGGTAATGCCGAATAGAGCCCTTCGATGCGTAGTTTGATCGGTTGCGTCACATGGCGATTGGTGATCACCCACTGGCGACTTGCATCGTGCATGCCGGTCACCTTATGGCCCAGGTAATCGGTCGGGATAAACTGCCATTGGCCGTCAGGGGCCTGTTCCAAGTGGAACTCCTGCCGCGCTTGTCGCAGCTTCTGCTTCACTTGATCCGAGAAGTAGTTCGCCAGCCGCAAGCGTTCGTACCGACCGATCATCGTGAAATACTCGTTCTGGCGCGCGTTTGGCGGCGTGCCTGTCACCGTGACGTTCTGAAACGACAGTGGCACGTCGTAGCCGAGTGCCTTCGCACACAGATACTCGATTTCGTCGGGCATCTCCATGTTCCAGTCGCGTGCCGGGCCCAGGATGACCCACCAGCCGAGCTGCGCTTCCAGCAGCGCCCCTTTGCGATACTGATCGATCGCGCTCAGATGATCGTCCGCGAATCGTTTCAAGCCCCACTTGGGATGGTCCCAGGCGCCGATGCGTGAATGAAACGGCCACGACTGATGGTCCCAGCAACTTGCTTCGACCAATGCGGGTCGTTTCAGCCGGGTGAAAATCGCGCGACGCATCCGCCCGATGCCATAGGCACCGCGCATGGCTTCGGCACCATCCATGTAAATCTGATCGAAACCGCACGTGTTATAGACATCGGCGATCGCCGCCGCGATGTCTTCAACCAAAGACGCGTTTTCATCCGGCACGAAGCAACCATATCGGACGAACATATGTTCGACTTTCGCACCGCGCTGGTGCGCGGTCGCTCGAGTGCCAAACGCGCCCCTTCGACATTTGTAGAAACCGCGCGATGCACCCCGCTCGAGCACCGTGTATTGAATCAATTCATCATCAATTCGGATGCAGTTGCCACGGCTACCATAGGCCCAGATGGTCGGGTGTTCGGCCGGCATTTCAACCGTTGGAACATTCGCGTCCTTGGGCTGTAAATCCGCCGCCAATCGGTACGTTCCGTCCGTTGCAAGTCCCGGATGCGGCGTGGGAGTCACCCACGGATCGTGCGGACTGATGCAGCCGGTCAATGTATGCATCCCGGCTTTCAGTCCCGCTGCGTGGATCTTGTCAACGACATGTTTCAGCCCTTCAATGCCGTGTGGAAAAAGCGTTTTGCGCGGCGCGTAGTGACCAAGACTCTCCTGCCAACCCGAAAAGTGAATGCAGCCGATCCCACCGCGCCGCGCCAACTCGATCCATTGCTCGACGTTGGCTTCGGAGACTCTCGCGAACACGTACGAACTTCGATTTTCTTTCGCGTCGAGCGCGAAGGGACCACCCAACCTGGAGTAGGGCAGGCCTTCATTCCTCACGACGTCCTGCAATGCGTGCCGTATTTCCGGTGTTGGGCATGCGACGAGCGCGACGGCGGCTTTGGCAAATCCCTCATCTGACGACACAACGGCGGCACATATCGGAGGCTTTCCGGAGATTCGAACATCCGTCCGCGGGTCGAGCGATCGCAAGCAAACGCCAAAGTCGTCATTCGCGGCCAACCCTGACATGGTATGTGTGTATTTGCACGGTTCCATATTGAGATGCAGTAGTGTCACACCGTCGATATCCGGCGCCTTGATTGCATCGACATGGAATGTGAAATACTGTGGAGCAACCTTGACCCTGACAACCACCGTTGCCTTCACTTTGTCGAACTGAAATGTCAGCCGATCACGCTCGAACGAGCATGTGGCGCGCGTGTAAGCGCGGCCCCCTCGCGTGACGGTCACGAGCGGCGAACTTCGGCGCAGACAATTCTTGCCGGACCGTTTGTCGATCAACGCAGTACCGCGACCACGCCGATTAACGACGAACTTGGCGGACGCATTTTCCAGCACGGCAACGGCCGCGGTTGTGTCCGCGGTCGGTGGAATCCGTGTATAGGCAAGTTCGGTCTTCGGTACTTCCGTTCTACGCGGCGCTTCCCGGCGATAGCTTGCCAGCACTTCCGCAGCACGGAGCGTCCGCCCGTAGATTTTCACTTCATCAATGAGTCCCTCGTGGCCAACCGTGCCGGCCCATTGCCCGATGACAAGATCACCTGCATACCCGACGGGAAAATCCCAAACGGCCGACGCCACCTCACGTCCGTCCACATAAGTTGTTATCTTGGGTCGAGCGAACGTCGCGGCGATGTGATACCACCGTTTTTCGGCAAATGGATTCAGAACCGACGCGCCGACTTCGCGCCATTCGTCGTGCGTCTGCACCGCGGACACACCGGGCCGCCCCATGCGAAACGTGCATTGCCGGTCGCGGACAAACAGCATGAATCCTCCCGGACTCCACGTGCCACCGGTCAGAATATTCGGATAGCGCCCGGTCCCTTCCCAATACACCCATGCCTCCACACTGAGATGCTCCGCTCCATCCAGGTCGGGCAGTTGCGGGATCGTGACATGCGCGCCGGTCCCGTCGAAGTGCAAGGCCGTGCCAAACCGGCCGCGCACCCATTGGGCATCCCAGATATCGCCATCGTTTCCGTTCGGTGAACTGTCGACCGCGACATCACCCTGTCCCTCATCGAACTTCCAGTATCCCAGCAAGGCGTCGTCTTCCGCGGCACTTAACGATAAGCAGCAAGAACAGCAGAACAAGAGCAGCCACACGGAAATAGTTCGAAACATCTTCATTCTCCCACCAATTGTTGGAACGCGCGGCGATTACTCTCTCACCGCTCCATTACCTTCTTGCCGTCGATAAAGAGGCCGGCTTTGCCCGACTTGCCATCGATTGTCGCCGCGACATGCACCCACCGGCCCGGCACCAGACGCGCGTCGAAACTCATGTACGGACTGCGAAATACGAGTCTGAGCGAGCTGCCCGGATAGGTATCCAACATGTAACCCGTTGCCTGTCCAACCGGCGTCTTGTCGATGATTCGACCGCCCCTTTGTGGCAGTTTTCCCGGACGAATCCAGGCCTCCAACGTGATACCATCCACGCAATCCAGCACCGGATTCTGATCGATGTTCAAGTACCCGCTCCCATCAAGATGAAGCGTCTCACCAACGGATTCCGGCCGGCCAATCACGGTCACGTTTCCAATGGGCCTGGCGAGAAGGGCGTTCGCGCCATCACTCACGAACCCTCTCCCTTGCCGGTGCCGAAAGTCCCAGGTAACGACACAGGACCGAATCTGCTCCGCACGGTAGTCGCGCGCTCCGGCCAGTTGGCGGATTTCCTCCGTCGACAACGGTCGCCCGAAGACGGACGCCCGCGCGATGTCACCGATGAATCGACTTTGGCCATGGCTGTCGGCACCGATGCGCAGCGGCAGCGCGTTGCGGCGAATGGGGCCCGGCATTCGGAATGGTTTGGTCACGTTCTTCGGGGCAGGGGGGAGCGTCGCCGGTTTTCGCAAGCGTGCC
>CAZSOG010000615.1:0-4344 GCA_964607555.1 uncultured Pirellulaceae bacterium
GTACGCTGATTCAAAAAGGGCGGCCGTGGATCGTCGCGAAATGGGCCATGACGCTCGATGGAAAAATCGCGAGCCGAGCCCGCGCGAGCCGCTGGATCAGTGGCGAAGCATCGCGCCGCCAGGTGCATCGGCTACGCGGCCTGATGGATGCGATCATGGTCGGCCGCGAGACCGTCGTGCGGGATGACCCGCGGTTGACCGCCCGCCCGCCGGGACCGCGGACTCCGGCGCGCATTGTCCTGGACCGCCGGGCGGCGATACCGCCCAGCTGCCGTTTGGTGGCAACCAGTCGTCAAATCCGCGTCATCGTCGCGACCGGCACCGCCCCCGATTCCGCAGCCACCACGCGACTTCAAGAACTCGGCTGTGAAATACTCACTTGTGTCGGCACGTCGCCCGAAGAACGTCTGCGGTGGCTGTGCAAGGAACTGGGGCGGCGGCGGATGACCAACGTGTTGGTCGAAGGCGGTGCCGAGGTGTTCGGCACGTTGCACGACGCCCGACTGATCGATGAAATCCACGTCTTCGTCGCGCCCAAACTGGTTGGCGGCCGCGACGCGGTGTCCGCGTTCGGCGGCACCGGGATCCAATTTATCCCGAAAAATAGCTCATTGATCGATCCCGTTGTGGAAATCCTCGACAAAGACGTTTATATTTCTGGTCGAGTGATTTACCACTAACGGAGCCTAGCGACCATGCCGCCAACTACCGAGCTCGCCCAACACGCGCTCTTGCAACAGACGAATTTCACCTGGTTCGACTGGATCATCGTCATTCTCTATCCCTTGATCTCGCTTGGCATCGGATTATATGTCTGGCGACTCATCAAGAACATGAAGGACTTCGTGGCCGCCGGCCAGGGGCTGGGCGTCTGGTTGGGCATTGCCACGATGACCGGCACGGAACTCGGACTGATCACGGTAATGTATAGCGCGCAGAAGGGGTTCACCGGTGGGTTCGCGGCGTTCCACATCGCGCTGGTCGCCGGTATTGTCACGTTCATCACGGGAATGACCGGTTTCATCGTCTATCCGCTTCGTAAAATGCAAGTGTTGACCATTCCCGAGTTCTACGAGCGGCGGTTCGACCGCAAGACGCGCGTGTTGGGTGGCATCATGATGGCGTTTGGCGGGATCTTGAACATGGGACTGTTCTTGAAGGTCGGGTCCATGTTCATCGTCGGAATCACCGGACTCAGCATGCATAGCATGGCCCTGAATTATGTCATGGTGTTTCTCATCACGCTGGTTCTGATCTACACCAGTCTCGGAGGCATGGTCAGTGTGGTCATCTCCGATTACGTACAATTCGTCGTGCTCTCGTTCGGTTTGCTCCTGTGCACGTTTCTATCAATTCGCTTTCTTGGCTGGTCGAATATTTTTGATACCGTACTGGCCAACCTGCACCAGGGTGGGTTCGATCCGACGGTCGCGGAAAGTGGATTCGGATGGGAGTACATCATCTGGATGGCGTTTCTGGGGCTGGTCAGCTGCGGGGTTTGGCCGACGTCCGTCGCTCGCGCATTGGCCATGGACAGCCCGAAAGCCGTGAAACGTCAGTACATGCTGGCCTCGATCTCCTACATGATCCGGTTCCTGATTCCGTATTTTTGGGGGATCTGCGCGTTGGTGTTCATTCTGCAGCACGCCGGCATGCGCACGCTCTTCTTCCCGGCCGGGTTTCCGGCCCCCGACACGCTTCCGGACGGGGTTCACGCGTTGGATAACCTGTACGCCATGCCGGTGTTTCTCGGCCGGATCCTCCCGGCCGGTCTGATCGGCGTGATTACCGCCGGGATGATCGCCGCGTTCATGTCAACCCATGACAGCTACCTGCTGTGCTGGGCCTCCGTGTTGACCCAGGATGTCGTGGCCCCGATCTATGAACGGCGGGGCGACCGGTTAACCGCGAGCGCCCGGATCATCCTGAGCCGCTGTTTCATCGTGGCCATTGGACTGTATGTTCTGTACTGGGGTCTGATTTACGAGGGCAAGGACGACATTTGGGACTACATGGCGGTCACCGGCGCGATCTATTTCACGGGCGCGTTCGCGCTGTTGCTGGGTGGCTTGTACTGGAAACGCGCCAGTAGCACCGGCGCGTTTCTCGCCTTGCTGGCCGGCGGTGTCGCCATTCTGGGGCTCAGCCCAGTGCAGGATTGGATCAGCCTGTTGCTGAACTTCCTGGCGGGATCAAACCCCGCGAACCTTGACTGGTTTCCCGGCACGCACATCGCGCCGCTGACACAACAAGGCCGCACCGTGACCCGGCTGGTCTTTGAGGTCTCCAGCGCCCGCGTCGGCCTGTTCACGATCGCGTGCACGATCGTCACGATGGTTGCTGGCTCGCTCCTGTTTCCCGATCCGCCGCGAAAGTCGCATGGCACACAAACCGGCCAAGACTGACAAGAAAGACAATCAATGAGTATCACATTTTGGATTCTTCTTTGGAAGATCGTTTTCATCGTCGGTGTCGGCCTGTTCGCCCTGCTCGCCGTATTCGTCACGATCGGCGGTTTCTTCGACATTCGGCGGCTCTTTCGAACTTTGCACGAACAGCATGCGACTTATCTCAAGGAGAAGTCGGGCGATGCATGACGTCGATTCGTCAAGCAGGAGGTTATCACCGTGAGCCGTATTTCACGACGTCGGTTACTCCAGGGTTCCGTGATGGCTGCGGCCATCGCGGGCCGAATTCCGCATGATCGCAACGTGCTGGCGGCACAGCCGGCGGTCGAGCTTGCGCGCCCGTTGCCGCGCCAATGCGTCTGGCAGGACTGCGAGGTCGGCGCGATCTTTCATTTCGACATGCCCTTGTTCGCACCGGGCGGGCGCACCCAGAAAAACTCGATCCATGAGACATGGGACCCCGCTATCTATAACCCGACCAAGCTCGACACGGACCAGTGGATCGCCGCGGCCAAGGCCATGGGAGCACGTTATGCGGTGTTCACGGCGACCCACTTCAATGGATTCATGCAATGGCAAAGCGACGTTTACCCCTACGGTGTAAAACAGGCGGCATGGCGCGGCGGACGCGGCGACCTGGTGCGTGATTTTGTCGATTCGTGCCGCCGGGCCGATGTCAAGCCCGGGCTGTACATGAGCTGTTTCCGAAACGCCTATTGGAAGGTCGATCGGTATCGAGTGAATTACGGCAAGGGAGGCCCAGACCAGGTCCGCTTCGCACGCACGTGTGAAAAAATGTTCACGGAACTGTGCATGCGCTACGGCGACCTGATCCAAATCTGGTTCGATGCCGGAAATCTGTCACCCGACGAGGGGGGGCCGAATTTGCTCCCGATCGCGGACCAGTATCAACCAAACATGGTCTTCTACCACAGCCCACAACGCCGGGAACATCGGTGGATTGGGAACGAACAGGGACATGCGGGTTATCCGTGCTGGGCAACCCTGCCCGATCTGGAAACTGCCGAACGGGGGCACAAGGGAAAACTCCGAAACTGGCGCCAGATGCTGGAACATGGCGATCCCAATGGCAAGTTGTGGAGTCCGGGGATGGTTGACACGACGCTGCGCAATCATCATTGGTTCTGGTACGCCAACACGGAACAAAAGATCGAACCGGTCGAACGGCTGGTGAAATTCTACTACGAATCGGTGGGGCGAAATTGTAACCTCGTGCTCGGTCTCACACCAGATCCAACGGGACTCTTGCCCGAACCCGACTTCCGACGCTGTGCGGAATTCGGCACGGAAATACGCCGGCGGTTCGCCCATCCCGTCGCGGAAACCGCGGGTAACGGACCCGTTATCACCCTGCCGTTGCCCGCCCCGCGTATGGTCCAGCATGTCATCATCATGGAGGATATCACCCAAGGTGAACGGGTCCGGAAATACTTGGTCGAAAGTACCATGGATGGTCAAACCTGGCACAGCATCTGCGATGGAATTTCGATCGGGCACAAGCGTATTCAGCGATTCGATCCCACCCGCGTGGCCCAGCTGCGGTTGCGACTTGTCGAATCGGTCGGCGAACCGAAGATCCGCCGCTTTGCCGTCCTGTAGCGTGGACCGATGGCAACCGCGAGTTCGCGAAAAGCTAGTCCGCGCCCGATGGTAAGGTCCGTAGGGATAGCTGAAGCCCGACTCAAGAACTTGACTCACAAGCGACGGATTTCGGCCCCAATGGCCCCTACTCTTGATCGACATGATATGTCACGTTGCGGATCACTCTCCTGATTCATGGGAGCCGAATAGCTCCTCATTTGCGGCGCGCGACGCGCTGGCACGAGCAGGAATAGTTTCTTAGGCTGCAGGATGCGCGCGCGGTGCGCGCATGTTTTTGTGCAGCCGTAGACAATGACAATCCATTTTGCTGCCA
>CAZSOG010000616.1:0-4343 GCA_964607555.1 uncultured Pirellulaceae bacterium
CTCGGAACGTCGAAATTGCTATTGATTTACGAAATTGCAAAAGTCCAGTTCTAACGCGAAACTGAAGCAGAAGTAACATCGTGCCGGCGCACGAATCTGACGTCCATGCCGCTACGCACGCTTGACGCGAAAATGATTATGGTCCACGTTGCGTGAGCGGCACCTGGTGCCTGGGTACCGGGAACGGACTTACTTGCTTCTGACTCGGATTTCCGACGTGACGCCACAAGAATACCGCGCCAGGCAGGGGGCCACGGGACCCGAGTACGAGGTGGTGAGGGTTCTTGTGCTCGCCGTGAAAAAATCGTAGATTTGCACGTTGAGTAGTCACGCTTGACGCGTCACGTCTGCCCCCTTTTAATCGGAATAGGGTATGCGAATACGGAATCATTCTGCGGCACGCACGTGTGCCATGTTCGTGCATCTCATCAGATAATAAGATCGGATGCGTGCACGGATCACCTCGTATGCATGACTCGTGCGTGCTGGACGAACGGCGCCAACATTTGTTTGCGTGCAGGCGCAGGTCTTGAATTTCTACCAGAAGCAACTGGCGGAAAAAGGGATGGAAGATTGAAGCGACCGTCAACACGGCAGGCGGTTCGATGGTGACGGCCACGAAAGAAAAACGCCAAGTGATCGTCAATGTTCTCACGGACAAAGGCAAGACTGTGATCAATGTCACGGTCGCCAATGATTGACCGATGACGGCCGGGCATGGCGTTGGTAATGGACGGACGCCACTCTTAGAGGCTGTCACAAAACCCGGTTTCAGACATGTACGATGGACGTCCACGTCCGTCGAAGAAGCGGATAAACACTCTGCCGAGGCAGTTTTGTTACCGGTTCTTATATGGTAACACTTTAGCTATCCGCAGTGGACAGCGTTCCGCGGTCTCGCTTTATTGCCGGTCGACCCCAACCGCCTTGTGCGGTTGGTGAAGAAGTCTAGTGGGCTAAAAAGGCTGGTTTGCGCTAACTCTCTCTCCCCAGCCCCGCCGCCACCGCCGAAGGCGGCGGGGCTGGGGAGAGAGGGAAAACTGTTGGCATTCGCGTCTTAGCTGACGAGACTCGTTCACCCACGGGGCAAGCCCGTGGGGGTCCTTGACTCGACAATTTGCTGCAATCGGCTAAACAGTTACCGAATTTCTAATTTCTAATTTCTAATTTCTAATTTTTTATTTTCTTCCGCAACGCAACGCATCGCTGAGCGATTGGTGGCTGGCGGGGATGACCTGCCCCGACTGCATTGACCGCGCTTCGCGCAAGTGTTGGAGCAGAATACGCCGTACTTCCAGGATGCTGCGTGGCTGAGCGTGCACGCGCATATGGTCTGCCGGAACGACCAGCTCGGATTCGAAATCGGCGCGATGCGCGCTTGCGAACGACACCACGCCGTCTCCTTTTTCATTGGTCCAGCTCGTCAACCAACCGAGCCAGGTTTCTTTGGGCAGAACGCCGACGATATTGTGATAGTGGATATATGGTGGTCGCGGGGCATGCAGCATGGCGGGCAGCACGGGGGACTTGGGCGAGAGTGAGTCGATGCTGGTTGAGATCGTCAGCAGGTCCGTGTTGCGGAACATGCCTGGGTTTTGTGACACGAGTTGTTGCTGGACCATCAGCATGCGGGCGGGCAGCTGGATCAGTTTTCGGGCGAGGAAGCGCGTATACTGGTTCGCGAAGCGGCTACCGCGATGCGGCGTGGCGATTGTGATGACGCGACGGATGCAGGGGTCCGGGTGGAAGAAGACGACCTGAGCGACTTCGTTGCGTATTTCGGGGTCCGCTTTGAGTTGATTGAACGGCTGGTCACTTAGCAGGTTCCAAAAAGCGTTGCCGCTGTCCAGGGTTTGCCACATGGAGACGAGTCCGCCCATGCTGTGGCCGATCAGGACGACGTCGTGGAAGACGGGGTTCTGGTCGTCGGGATCCAAGGTGCGCCGCAGGGCATCCAGATCTTGGCGCAGCGCGGTCGCCCCGTACCAAAACGGCTCGCCCGTGGGGTAAAAATAGAACCAGAACTGGAAGTTCTCGCGGATTTCGGGGTACGCCAGCAGATCGTTCAGCATTTCCATCCAGGTCAAGGGGCTGGACCAGAGCCCGTGCACCACCACGACGGGAATTTTACGCGGGTCGTAGGGCGCGATCATATAGATGCCCTCCAGATCCGACGTCTCGCCCGGGTGCAGCAAGCCCAGGGTCGCCATTTCCGTCTTGGTGGTGCCGCGGCCTTCTTGCAGCATATAACCCAGTGGGACACTCAGGTCCGTTTCCAGCGGTACTTTGCGACCGTCGACGACGACGGCCCCTGCATCCAACGGCTCGTACAGCTCCAAGACGCACTGCCGGTGAACCTGTTCGGCACCCGGGGACGCGGGCACGATCCGCAAGAACGCGGTCATCGGGAAACTCAGTACTTCCGGATAAAACTTCTCGACCGGGTCGTTCGTCGCGCCCGGCTTGCGAATCGCGATCAGCGGCACGCCCAGCCCGTAACCGTGATGGCGGTTGGTCAGGCCGGTGATATTGTAGTCCGACACGAATTCAAAACCGGCGTATTGGTCCGGCGACCACGACCCATGTGCGACGATGGACACATCTAACTTTTCGGTTCCCGTATCGACCAGCAAGTGCTCGCCTGGCAACAACTTACCGTTGGCACGCACGATACGCAGATTGGCTTCCAACGCGGCGTTATACAAGTCACATACGCGGCGAAACTGCGGATCGTAGGGGTTGCGGATCGGATCGTAGATCGGATCGAACAGATAGTCGTAGGCCGACGCGACGGCTGCCGAGTACATATCCAGCGCGCGGGCGTCATCGCCCAAGTGGTCGGCCGCATAGCCGGCGATGTAGGCCAGCTCGGCGTAGGCTTGGACCTTGTCCGGCGTGGGGTCGCGGACCATCTCTGTTTTAAGACGCTCCAGTGCTGCCTGGGGGTCTTTCTCTTGGGTTTGTTCGAGATCGTACTTCCGGAGCGTTTGCAGCGTACGTTGGGTCGGGTGAGGTCCCTGTTTGGACAGGAGGTTCAGCGGTCCCTCCAGCGGATTGTGCGCTGCTTTTCGTACGGTGAGATACCGCGGGCCGCCGCATCCGCCAAGTGGCAGAAGGGTCGCCGCCAAGACGACGCTGTACACGACGAAACGAATCGAAGCGGTCCACCGTGTGCTGTGTGCGAAAGACGTCCTTGTCATGTCGCCTGCCTGATAGTACTGAGAGGCCAAAACAAAACTGGCTTCGAACCGTGTCAACCCGACTCCACGACGGACCAGGAAGTCATCGTACCGTCTGGAAGACGCGCTTTGTTGCAGTTTCGGATAGACGCTCGAATCGTGACCGCCAACGCGATCCGGCCACCCGCTGTTAAGACAGCGCGCGGATAGACCCGGGCGCGGAAGAATACCAGCCACGACCACGTCTCGTCAACGCCGTTTTCTCTTCTGGTCCGTGAACAGTTACCACGGCAAGATTATAAGAGCAATTCGCGAATCGAGTGAATACCCGTCAACGGTTACAAAATTCCACCCGTGGAACCGCCGTTTCGACGGAACGGATTCTCTAGCCGATGGGTGGGAGTTGGACGGCCCGGTCGAAAACACTGGATACGCTCCACGCGTGATTCCAGGTGCAGCGCGGCAGCCACCGCGCGCACGGCTTCGTCGACCGACGACTCAAGTTGGTTGGGACTGGTTGCGACGCGCGCGTTGAGAATCAACTGGGCCCGCGGAACGGACACCTGGGCCGCGTGGGATAGCTCGACGGGCTCGCCGCGTGCCACCAGGTTCGCGATCGAGACCACCTGTTGGTGTTGGCCCAGTGCCTTCACGTGCGCGGTTTCCACGTCAAGCGTTTCGAATTGCTTGGCGAGGGCCGATACCAGTTGCTGAACAAGCTGGTCGATGGGAAACCGCGTGTCCGCGCGCGATTGGAACGAGATCCGGCTGTTTAGCCAGCCAAGTTCCGCTTCCCCATCGGCGTAGATATTGTAGTCCACTTTCATGAAGGCGTCGGGTGCCGTGCCCTCCTGCTCCAGAAGCTGCGTCAACCGCGCGAAGCCGTCACCACGCCGCGCGCTGACCGCGAGCACTTGTTTTTCAGGAAACCGCTCTTGCACGAGACCGATCAGCTCCGCGCGCTCGGTGTCACTCAGTTTGTCCAGCTTATTGATGGCGACGATATCGGCTTCTTCGATCTGTTTCATGAAGATGTAGGCGGCCTTGGGAGAGAATCCGGAGCGCGCCTGGCCGCCGAGGATCCTGCGGCCGTGTTCCGGTTTGAGCAGTACCGTCAGCGGTGCCAACTGGTACTGATCTCCGTGCATCTTACGCAGCGGCTGG
>CAZSOG010000617.1:0-4339 GCA_964607555.1 uncultured Pirellulaceae bacterium
TGCCGCGCCCAGAGGCCCAATCCGGAACCGATACGACCGGCGACGGGGGCGAGACCGGTGATCTGTCGATCGAAGAGTACATGAAGGCCTTGCTGGAACGGACGGGCGGTTATTCGGAATCCGGGGCGCCGACGCCCGGCAATGCGTCCAACGCAGCATCCAAAGGACACGGTGCACGCACTGCCGATGTAACCAGTACGACCGCGCCCGGCGCCGAATCGACCACGGCGGCGGAACAAGCCGCGGCGGCCGCGAAACCGGTGGTCAGGCGACCGCGCGAACGGCGCGAGTCGATCACGAACTTGCGCGACGTCGCGAACCTGACCGCGCATCAAGCCATCAACTCGTACTCAGGCAAGCAGCTTGTCGCGAAATCACGAGACACTCTACTGACCGCGATGATCTTGCAGGTCGCGTCGTTTGCAATCATCGCAACGTCACCGGCACCGCAGTCACTCAGCTTCTACGCGGCCGTTCTCGCGTTCATCGTGGCCTCTCTCTGGACCGTGCGTTTTACCGGTCTCACGCGACAACTCAAACAGTTGGTCGCGGGCATGCAAGCCCTTTGTGACACGGCGTGCACTTCGGTGGAAGCCGACGAAGCAGGTTCGTCATAATCGACGCGGCACGCGACGTGCGGTTGTATCGCTTATTCGAGCGGCTGAAGAGGTGACGATACTCCGCGATTTCCACAACGTAATGCTTACGCCCTCGGCTGCGTGATTACTGGATCCTCGTTGGCATGAGCGTCGATTGATACACGTACGTGGATCGCGCTTCGACGCGCGGCGCACGAGAGGATCGGTAGGTTACCTCCTCAATACACGCTCCGCGGTGCGCGTGGTTGCCGCGAAACGAACGACGGGACTCGAGAGCGAAACCCACCACGTTGGTGATCGTGGATCTCCTGAATGAGGTGGGTCCCGAGAATGTCCTGGCCTGTTGCCGGACACGGAAGGAATGCAATGAAGCCGTTTACTGCTCGCACGATTGTCGGAATCACCTTGCTATTCGGTCTCTTCGTGCCGGAGGCGTATGCTCAGTCGACCCCGAGTGCCCGGTCCGCGAAGAGCGGTCCGGCCATGCTTCAGGGAACTCGCGGCGGCGTCGCGGATCCGACATTACAGCCGATTCCGCTCGAACCAAGCGATTCATCCGAGTGCTGCGGGGACGACTGGAGTGGCGTCGCGAACGGACATCTTTGGACCGGCTATTGCGAACAAGCGCACAATCGCGGTTGCCAACCGGCGGCGCGTGAAGCGTCATCCGAAGCGCTGATGCGTGAACCGCCGTTGCGCGAGTTCGCGTTGGACCGATTCGTCATGTCCCTGGCCAATCTCCTCGCGTGTCGCTCGCGTCATCCTGCTGCCGCGTGCGATATTGGACCGGACACCAGGTCCTATCCGCCGGGTGTGGCGGAGCCCGCCCGGAGCCCCAGGGTTCCCAGGAACGCGCCGCCGAAGTCCGTACGAACGCGCCCGGCGTTGCCCGTTCAGCCAAACGTGGCACCGCCAAGACGGATCGAGCCGCAACCGCCGCGGCAGAAGTGGGTCCCGGCGCAGATCGTGCCGCCCGCCGTACCCCAAGTGCACGTCGCGCCGCCGTCGGTACCGCGTAACTTCATGACCACTACGCCTCGTCCACAAGAGTCGCCGGTCGAGCCGACGGCGTCAAGCCTGCGAGAGTCGGGAACGAGCCGCCCATCGGCCGCGTCGCGTCAAGGGAGAACGGCGGGTACGCCACACGACGACGCGCCATTACCGCCCAACGGCATGCAACGCGCTCCGCAAGCACCGGCCGTGCCGGCCAACGTCATTCCAAAGCGCATGCTGGAAAAGAAACCGCCGAAGAAAAAAGACCGCCAGGTAAGCTATCGTCTGGGTGACTACTTCAGAACTCGATAGCGGCTCTTGCCGGGGCGAGTGACCATCCTTGGCCGGAGACATCGAAGACGTATTCACCACCATCAACCGTCATGTCGACGACACCCAAGCCACCGCCGCGATCGAACCGGACGCGGTGCCGAGCGCCCGCGGTCACTTTGTGGAATTCGCCCGGCGCCAGTGTATGCACGGTGTTGTCGAGCAAATAATGGACCGGTCCGCCATTCTCCACCGGGTTGGCGAAAACCAGTGTCGCGGTCGATTCGACCGCGGTCGTCGGCTTCCGCGCCGTGCTTGATACGGCCGGGGCCGCATCCTGCGCGCGCGACGTGGCGGCCGGCGGCTGGATGATCCGTGCACGCTGCAACATGGCGAGTAACGCCTCCCAACGCGATGCGTCCATCCGCCGGATCGGCATCGAGTGTGCGGCGTTCCACGCCTGTTGGGCCTGCGTGATGAAACGTCTTGAGTAGTCCTGGACACCATGCAATGATTGGCCCGTCGTGTTCACGAGCTGGCGCAACGATGGTCCGTATTCGGAACTCGGATGGCGCGCCGGATCGTGTATGGGCACGGTGATGACGCGCGGTGCCTTCGCGGGTGGCAATTGCATCTTGGTGCCTGGAGATTTGGGAATCGGGTATACCGAGGGCGGGGTAACCGCGAAAATCACGACCTCGCCGGCGCTCGGCTCGACGGCGCCGGCCTTCGTGGCCGGGGACGTGGTCAACGGCGCGTTGGGTTGGCTGCCCCGAGCCGGTTGAACCGGGGGTTTCCGGCGCCGCGCCAATATGGGAGTATCCGGCGTGCTGTTTGCGGAATGCGCCGGTGCCGCATTCCGCCGCTCGTGCGCCGAAACGGCGCGCATTCGCGCATAGGGAATACGGGCCACAAGGACGAAATTCGCCAGGATCCCAAACACTAACAACGTCCGATAACGGCCCAGCGCTTTCGATTCGGATGCAATGGACGTACGCGCGGCGGGATCGCTCATGGGTTCGCTCGTTCTATGGTCGGTTTAACGTAAGTGACCGCGTGGTTCCGCGGATCGCGGTCCAGAACGCGCCATGGCGACACCACCGGGGCCACCGTACGCGCAGGCGGGAAGAAGAATACACCGTCACCTTCCGCCTATTAACATATAGAACGCAGACCGCCAAGAACGAGACGTTAAGAGTGAGCCGGGCGGTGTGCGCGCGACTCCACACCGTGAGAATGCTTACCATCCTTACAGACCAACCAGGAAGGCCGGGGCCTTCAGGTTAACTCACGTTGGAGTTCGCTCGATATCGACTGTTCGATCTTGCCGCGAAAAGGCAATGCCGCGAACGGCAGTTTGCCCTGAACCGACGCGCGGTCATCGTGCACCGTCAGAGTGCCGTCGATCGTGAAGCCATAGGTCGTGATCGAGAAGGTCAAGACCTGATCATCCCACTGTCCTTGAACGTCACTAACCTGGTCCTGATATTGGTTGCGAACCTGATCCACGAAACGTACCAGTCGCTGTGTGGCTTCCGGCGCGCCCAGCGAATGGGGAATCTCCGCGCTGAATTGTGGCATATAGAATTTCCTGTCACTGGAGCATCTTATGGGACTTCCTGTTCATCGTATGAACGACGGTCGTTCGGGTGCCAAAGAGGCAATCCGAGCCGCACTCGTTCCGATAGGACGCTCAGCTTCTCATGGCTGCCCGGCATCGCGCCGGTTGGTTCATATTCGTTGCTTCCGTGCTCATCTGGCTCATAGTCCCACATGCCCATCTTGATCGCTTCAAGAACCGATTGAGGCACCGTTCTACTCCCCCGTGTCCAACAAACGAAGAGAAACGTCTGAAAACAAACGAAATGACACTTCCAACGCCATGCGCGAACTGTTCCGCCCCGGGACTAACCCGCCATGCACCAGCGCGAACTCAACCGACAACCAGAGTAATCGGGCTCACGCATTTCATAACGCCCAGTTCATCACGACGATTCAAGTCGCCCCGTCTGATGCCGTCCTCGTTCCCTTGGTGCACCTCAATCCATCAAGTCACCAAGGACCCAAGTATCGAGTTCACGGCGGCAAAAGTCAAGCAACCTCGATCCTATTTTGCGGAATTCGATCCCATATGAGTGAAATTCATGCACAGACGCACCAGTGCGCGGACCCGTTTCGCCTCGACGGCACCGGTTCGGCCGCCGGCGCAGACGGCCCCCCGCACGGCGATCAGATCGGGGGACAAATCCAGCACGGCGGGAATTGTGGCGGATTGAATCGAGCCGGCCAGCACGATACGCAGGCCCAGTCCGCGCGCCGTTTTAATGATTCGCGCGAGTGCGGCGCGCGACAGGTAATCCATCAAGCCACCTTGATCCTTGTGATACGTGTCGCAAAGCAACACGCCGCCCCCCGCCCCCCCCGCATGCCCCAGCACCTGATCCGCACCCGGCGCCCCCCTCCCCCCCCCCCCCCCC
>CAZSOG010000618.1:0-4334 GCA_964607555.1 uncultured Pirellulaceae bacterium
TCCCGCCGCGCACGAACTCCTAACGCGCGAGGCCCGCAACCCACAACGGAGTACGGCCTCCTTCGGTCGCGCTCCCGCCCGTCGTTTGGAAACATGCGCGCACGGTGCGCGCATCTGGCAGCCTAAGTCTCTAACTCCCTACTCCTTACAACGCAACCGACTTGACTCGACCCAAAAACTTGACTCAAGATCATCGAATTCCGGCCCATGAGGTTTCTAATAGTCTTCGGCGGCTTTACGCAGGCTGCGTGCGGTGCGCCGAAATTCCTCGATATCCATTTCGCGCAGGAAAACAAATCCGCGCGCTCCGCGGATCGCCGGGCTGCTGTGATCGGCGAACCATGCGCGACCCAGACACGTTTTCAGCATGTGGTACTGCTCGACCTGAATCTGTTGCGCCAGCTCGCAGAACGGTCCGTCATGTGCATAGCTGGGGAAAGAAGCGCGGCGTTGGGACACGAACGTATTCAGAAAGGCGCTCTCCATCACCGACAGCATGTTGAGCGAGACGGGCACATAGAGGTTGGCTTCACTCGGATGAAAACGGAACCACACATTGCGGTAGCCCCACACCTTGATATCCCGTCGATCGTGTTGGTCCACATATCGATCGGTCGCGTCACTGATCGCTTGAAGCACTTTATAATGCGTGTCGGGACCACTCGCCTCGGGATCCAACGCGCACGAAATCACATCGGGGCGCACCTCATTGATCAGTTTCAATACGGGTTCGACGTCCCGTTGCACGGTCGGTTCGGGCACGAAGATATCGCCGGTGTAGAAGCCGAGTCGCAAGTGCCAGATATGGGAACATTGCCAACCGAAATAGCCCCACAGCGTTTCCGCCTCCCATTCGCGACACATGCCCTTCAGACGTTGTATGACCTCAGGGTCCTTGCGGCCCGGATAAACACTATCGAAGTAATGCTGCAACTCGGCCATCCGATCGGCGATCGCCGCAAGACTACTTTCCTCATAGACCTCCATGAGATCGCGCAACAGCCGCCGCGCCGCGCCGGCGGCTTGCATCTCTTCATTGCGCGCGGCGATACCATCCAGATATTGCCAGATGTCCCGGTTTCTTCCCTGCTCGTTATCAGGATCAAAATAGCCTTCCTGGTGCAGAGTACCAAATTCGGGAGACGTGATCCAGCCGGACAGGCCGCGCAGCCGGTCGAGCATGAATCCGTTGGTCACCGCGGTAAAGCCACTTGTCAGGGTCAGGAAATAGTGATCATTGGCCGGATTGCGCATGTTGCGCACGATATAGGGCAGATAGCCCAGCATCAGATCGTCATGGTGCGGTTCGGTGTGCAGGAACCGTGTCTGGTCCAGTGTCGTGCTGCCACGTTGAATCTTGTCGACCATGCGATCGTGGACCATGCGCGCCAGTTCGTGAAACGGTTCGGCACGTCCCTCCAGCACCGCGTTCATTAAAGAATCGGTGCGCGCCTCGTCCTCGGTCAGCGCCAGCAGTGGCTTGCGGCATTCGAGCGACACGTCGACGACCGCGCGTTCCACCTGCTCATCCGAATAGTCACTCTCACGCACCAGAAGGCTGACCTGGCGGCGCCGCAATTGTTTCGCGGCCCCGAGGGTCACGTAGAATCGGGCATTCGGCAAGATCCGCAGCGCCGTGGCTGGGATGCGAACGCTGGCCGGTCCTTGGACCGCATCGGCGACCACTCCCGCCTTCGCCTCGCCGGCGGCGATGATGATCGCGGTGCAATCCGGATTGAACGTGATCGTCCGCAGGCCGATCGTTATGACAAGACGACGACGCGCAACCTCAACCCCGCCCAGATCGCCGGCGGCAGCGGCCTGCGTCTCGTAGTTCGTCGCGGTAAGACGCGTGGTTGAATAGTGATCCGAACCGCGCACGTTGAAACCCACGTGACCATCCGGGCCGATACCGCCCAGAAAGAACCCCAGGCCACCCAACTTGCGAATCCCTTCTTCACGCTGTTGGCACCAATCGTCGATTCGCGAAATCACATCTTGCTGCAAACGCTCGAGATCCGTCGCTGCCTGCCGTGTGCGCAGACTCAGATCGACGGTCGAGTCGGGCCAGACGGAGCCGAGCGAATGGCCGGCGGGGATCCCGATCTCGTCACAGTTGATCAGCAGCGCTTTGCGCGCGTCCAGCCCAAGTCCCTCGAGATAGAATTTCTTCACATAATGATGAAAGCTGTTCTTTTGGGCCGGTTGGATCGGATAGAATTCGTCGATCTGCGCGAAGTGTAGGCTCGGCAAGTCCGGCTTGCGACTTGGGTCCACCCCGTGCTCGTCCAGAATCGCTTGGGTCTCCGGGACGGTCCACGTATCCAAGAGGTGACGAACCCACTTGATGAAATGCTCCGGCGTCTTGCCCGTCGGCAACGCGATGACGCCACCCGGGTGGTCTTGTGCCCATTCAAGGAACCGCATCGCCACCAGCTGGCCGAGCGCTGGGAAATTGCTGACGGTAATCACGGGGATTTTTTCGTGCGGTGGGTACATGGCGTCCAACGGGGACGCCTCCAAACACTTTCGCTCCACGCGCGTATACGTTGATTCGTAGTCTGGTGTCACGGTACTGTCATCGTCCTTCGGAGTGAGAGCCTACGATTAAACTGGCTGTGTACGACGTCTATCCGCGTCCTCGACGGACCTGGACGTCCATCGTACACGTTGGTTGTAATTGGGGCAATCGCGCATTACAATCAGTCGAATACGTGACCTCCAAACGACCCACCGGTATCGATCCGAAAACGGACGCGGCGTGGCACGCATCGGCTGGTGTGGCCCGCCCGGCCCGCGTCAACACGACCAGCCCAAGGAGCACCATCCAATGGACAATGAACCATCGCGAGTTTCACGCCGATCGTTTATGCGCACGACGGCCGCCGCCGGCGCGCTCACTGCCGCCACTCCATACGTTGTTCCGTCCCGCGTTCTGGCACGCAACGGGGCACCGAGTCCCAGCGAGAAGTTGCGCATTGGTCTAATCGGCGCGGGTGGCATGGGGAGTGGCAATCTGGCCAACTGCGCCAAGTATCCGGACGTGGAAGTGGCGGCCGTCTGCGATGTCTGGAAGGCGCGTCTCGACGCAGCAATTGCCAAATATCCACATGCCAAACCCTATCACCATTTTGGCGACATGCTGCAGCAGCCGGACCTGGACGGCGTCATCATCGCCACGCCGCCACATTGGCACTTTCTAATTGCCCTGGAAGCATGCAAGGCCGGCAAGGATATCTATCTGCAAAAGCCGATGACGCGCTATCCAGCCGAGGCCTTGGCCCTGCGGCACGCGGTCAAACAATATGGACGTATCAGCCAGATCGGCACGCAGATTCACGCTACCGAAAACTATCGGCGCGTCGTCGAACAGATTCGCGGCGGGAACCTGGGCAAGGTCAGTGTCGTGCGGACTTTCAACGTCATGAATCAAGGTCCGGACGGCATCGGCAGCCCGCCGCCAACCAAACCGCCGCAAGGACTTGATTGGAATTTGTGGATTGGTCCGGCGCCGAATTACCCGTACAACCCGCTGGTCGTGCGCAGTGCTTACGAAAACTGCTCGTTCATGCAATTCAGCGGCGGCTGGACTCCCGGAATGGCCCCGCACATCATCGATCTTCCAATCTGGGCGCTCGACCTGGGCGTGCCGACACGGACCAGTTGTTCGGGCGGCCGGTTCACCATCCATGATATCGGGGACGCTCCGGATTCGCAGGAGGTCCTGTGGGAATATCCTCAGATGACGATGGCCTGGTCGATGAACCTCGCGAATAGCTTCGGGTTTGACTTCGGTCGCGGCCCAACCGCGCGCCGGCTGGGAATTTACTTTCACGGCGTCAATGGGACGCTCTTCGCAAACTACGGGAAATACGAGATCGTGCCCGAGGGGGAACGGATGCAAGGGGCCAAGACACCCGAGAAGTCGATTCCGCCGTCGCCCGGTCACGAACGCGAGTGGCTGGACTGCATCCGCTCCCGTAAGGAGCCAAGCTGCAACGTCGAATACCACTACAAAATCGACTTGGCAATCAGCCTTGCCAACCTCTCGATGCAGGTCCACCGTGCCATTGCGTTCGATCCCGCAACCCACTGGATCGCCGGCGACGCGGAGGCCGCGAAACTCGCCAAGCCTGAGTATCGCGCGCCGTGGAAGTTTCCCGACGAGTTGTTAGCCGCCGCGGTCGCCGCGCCTAAGACACGCTAGCCGATTGCGGTGTATTGTCGCGCGAAGGACCCCCACGGGCTAAACCCGGCGGTGGCGAATGGGAAGCGCAAGGGGACCTAGCGCTGTGCGCGGGTCTCCTGACCCCGCACGGAAGCGACCGAAGGTC
>CAZSOG010000619.1:0-4328 GCA_964607555.1 uncultured Pirellulaceae bacterium
CTGGACTTACAACCCATGAGGAGTCTATCGTGTTTTCCACAGTGGCGGTCGTAGCGCTGGTGTTGCTCGGTGGGAACATGAGTCGAGCAGTGCCCGTTCGAGTGCATGTGCCGCGCACGGTCAAGGCGCTCGGCCAGACTCGCGTTCGGTTGAATCGAGCATACGATCGGCTCTGTGCGACACCGTTGGACAATCTTGACTTCGTGCTGGCCGACGTCAGTTTGAAAATGACTCGCCGGTTCACGAATTACAGCGGTGATATTTCTGGGCGGATGATCGGCGCGTTGAATGACGCCCAGCCCGTTCTGGGACGCCATGCGTCGCTGCTCTCCAGGCTACTCGCCGAACTGCCGAAGTATCAAAAACCGGATGGCCACTTCGGGGCGGACCAGGATCTGAACAAACTGGTGCAGATTCGTGACATGCCGATCCTCTGGGGCAACGGCCGATTGCTGCTGGGGCTGTCGGAACGCTGCCTGACGCGGCCTGATCCCACACTGCTTGCCGTTGCCAGACAACTGGGCGAATATGTTGTTTCAACGCGCCCATATTATGGAAAGAAAGCGAATTTTCAACATGTGGGCGGCGTTGCCGCCTCCGGGTACACGACCTGTTACCCATCGATGATCGACGGATTGGTCGCGTTGGGACGCGTAACGGGCGATAAACGATTTGACGACGAGGCACGGTTCATTGCCAATCTGTCGCTGCTCGACAAGGTCTTTCACAGACATCATAGTCATGGGCGTCTGATCACCTACCGCGGCATGCTCGATCTGGACCGGCTCACGGGCACGCACGATTTCATCGACGCGGTGCGCGCCGGCTGCACGGAGATTGCGCGGAATTATGTGTTTCCCACTGGCGGGGTGCCCGAATATTTCGACCGCGCCTATCATCGAGACGAAGGCTGCTCTGAAGCCGACTGGATCCGTGTGAATTTCTTATTGTGGCGCGCTACCGGTGACACCGCCTATCTAGACGTCGCTGAGCATGCGCTGCGGAACCATATGCTCCCGATGCAGTTTCGGCATGGCGGATTCGGCCACCGGGACTTCGCGTCATTGCGCGTGCACGGCCAGAGTTTTCCCTACGCCGCAGTCATGCCGGGCGGCGCTGATTCCTACTGGTGCTGCTCGATGCATTGTACCCAGTTGCTCGCCGATACGGCCCGGTGGGCCGTCTTGCCCGCCGGCCGCGACGTGTATTGCACCTGGTTGGCCGAGAGCCAGACCACAATCCAAATCGACAACCACGAACTGGTATTGGCCGTTCGGAATCCAGCCCGCGAAATGTGGACCGTCTCGATTCAAGCCAAGGCTCCCACCACCGTCACGCTGCATTTACGCGTGCCGGGTTGGGCACACGCGATCAATGTCGATGGCAAGCCGGTTCGTGCAAAGAATGGCTGGGCGACGATCACACGTACCTGGAACGGCACGACCGTACTCTCCATCACCTTGCCCGATGAGCTCCGTCTGGCGGGAGCGTTTACCGCGGAGACAAAACAGAGCGAACCCGTGCGGTTGTTCGCTGGTCCGGATCTGTTTTGCCTTCCGGATAGTTCCGTGCCGGACACCGTCCTCGATACCGAGCACGTTCCCGTTATCTACGTTGCCGCCCATGATCCGACAGACGGCGTCATTCCTGTCGTTATCGTGGCGCCAAGCGGCGCGCGTCAGAACGCCAGGCTTGTCCCAATGTCGCGGCGACCGCTGGGAGGTGCCCACTATTTGTTCGACGTCCACCAAATCAGCGGCGCTGAATTTGAAGCTATGAGTAAAACAGCACACGCTGAACCCGAACCGGGCACGTGTGTCGAAATGGCATTCGCGTGTGATGACACATGTGATATCTACCTGAACGGGAAGTTCGTTCGCCGCCAATTGGGCTGGCAGAATGGCGACCAAGTCATTGCGTTCTCGAACCAGCCAACGAATGTCGTGGCTCTGGTCGTAAGCAGTAAATCCAAACGCCCTGGTTTGATTGGCATGATTCGGTATGGGAGTCATGTCCTTGTGACGCAACCCGCAGGTTGGTCGGTCACGCCGGTAACTGGACAACGGATTACCGCGCGGCTTGCCACGATGGAGTCGGCCGCGGACGGGTCAATCAAGTTGGATGATCTCGGCGCGCTGGGAGTCGCGCCTTGGAAATACATTCCGGGCAACTTCCTGGGTACCGGCGCTCATTGGATCTGGCCAACAGCCGGCACGCGTGACAGCGGGCGGCGCTGGTTGTTGCAGTTGGATCTGCCGTCGAAATGAGATGGCTCGTCAATGAGACGGGTGGCATATTCCGAGCGCGGCTGTGGGAGCTTGCCACACGCCGGGCCGGACGGGGGCGTTGAAAACCCCGGAAGATGGGTGAATTGGGGCTACTGGAATGGACAGATACGGGCGGTAGTCCGCTTTATCGACGGACGCGGAGTTGCACCGGACGTGTTTGAAACGAAGTTCTAGGATGGCTGCATAGGAGTCTAGCCTTATGAGTTTTTGTGCCACGCGCCAACTGTTTTGCATGAGTGTTCTCGGAATCACCGCGGTCGTGGCCGCGGCACAGTTCGTCGCGGCAGCGGATCGGCGACCCAATATCATCCTGTGCATGGGCGACGACCACGGTTGGGACGAGACCGGGTATAACGGCCACCCTTATTTGCACACGCCCGTGTTGGACGAGATGGCCGCGACCGGGCTCCGCCTGGAGCGCTTTTACTCGGCGGCCCCCGTCTGTTCACCGACGCGCGGGAGCGTCATCACCGGACGCCACCCGAACCGCTACGGAACGTTTTCCGCCAACTGGTCGATCCGGCCGGAAGAGATCAGCGTCGCACAGATCATGGGCAAGGCCGGGTATCTCTGTGGGCACTTCGGCAAGTGGCATTTGGGACCGGTGAAGGCCGGCGCGCCAACCAATCCGGGAGCGATGGGGTTCGACCATTGGCGATCGCACGACAACTTTTTCGAGATGAACCCGATGCTGTCACGTGACGGTGGGCCGCCGATGAAGTTCCAGGGCGAAAGCTCGGCGATCCTGATCGACGCGGCGATTCGATTCATCAGCCAGGCCCGCCAGACGAAGCGTCCCTTCTTCGCCGTGGTCTGGTTCGGTTCGCCGCATGAGCCCTACAGCGGCTTGGACAAAGATCTCGCGCTCTACGATGACCTGCCGGCGGAGTTGCAGAAGCGAACCGTGAAGCTTACCAGCATGGAAACCGGCCTTCCCGTCAAGCGGCCGCTAAGGGAAGTTCTGCGTGAACGGTACGCCGAGATCACCGCGATGGACCGTGCGATCGGCCACTTGCGGCAGTATCTCAAAGAGACCGGTGCGCGCCGGAACACACTGCTGTGGTACTGTGGCGATAATGGGATCCCCGCCAGTGCCGGGCATGTCGCGACGCCGTTTCGCGGCCAGAAGGGACAGGTTTACGAAGGTGGCATCCGAGTACCCGGAATTATCGAGTGGCCGGAGCGCATCCCGACGCCGCGCGTTTCCGCCGTGAACGCCGTCACCAGTGACACGCTGCCGACCCTCTGTGCCCTGATCGACCAGCCGCTGCCCGATCGTCCGCTGGATGGCATCAGCTTGAAACGGCTCATCGACGGCCAAATGACGTCGCGACCGACTCCGATTTGCTTCTGGACATTCAACACCGGCCGCGAAGCGAAGAACGGGCAGCCGTACATCGATCCCAAATTACAGGAAGGTACAACGCCGCTGGTGAAACAAATGGCGGGCCGTTACACGCGTAGTTTCCGCAACTACGATCATCCGCATATCACACCACGGGATTATTCGGGCCCGCGTGCGATTCTCGATAACCAATATAAGCTCGTCGTGCATGAGCGTGGAAATAAAGTGGTCAAGGAACTGTTTGACGTGCGCCGCGACCCGGCCGAGACCAACAATCTGATTCAGAGCGTGCCACAGACAGCCACGCAGTTGGCACAACAGCTGCGCGCTTGGCAGGAATCGGTGCTTCGCAGCCTGACCGG
Organism: uncultured Pirellulaceae bacterium; assembly: GCA_964607555.1. Classification (GTDB taxonomy): domain Bacteria; phylum Planctomycetota; class Planctomycetia; order Pirellulales; family Pirellulaceae; genus JAJSAJ01. Next base: position 3,996 of record CAZSOG010000619.1, read on the forward strand.
TGCGGATTACCAACAGTAGGAGCCTTCGATGTCAATTGCGTTGGTTGGTGGCGACGCCTCGCTAGATGGGTGCGATCCCATTTTGTGTCACGTCGCATCGGCCAGATGAGGCGGCATTTCTCGGGTTTTCGCCGAAGGAAGTGCAATGAAATCGTGCGTCTTCGACTTCGGTGGGAGGCGATCCAATCACCAATTGTGAATAAGAAATAATTGATTATTTGGACAGCGTCACTTTGTCTGTCACGGCTGTCGCAAGTTACTACAATCGAGGGAGTTAAGCCCCCACCCAGCTCGTCTGGGTGGAGCACATGATTCTCCACTACAGCGCCGCCC
>CAZSOG010000620.1:0-4319 GCA_964607555.1 uncultured Pirellulaceae bacterium
GACACATCATTTGCCAACGGCCTGACGATCCGGCGTGAAAAGTGTCCCAATCGACGCGGTGTCCAGGAGATCATCGGCTACATCGGTGGCCAGGTGATTACTTGGGACACGTGGTGTGACGGCCTGAAGGAAGAAAACAAGCACGATCTGGTTTGGATCGCGGGTGGTTACAAGACGAATTGGAATGACGAATCGACGGCCCAGTTGCTTGGCGGCGTGGAGCAGTTGATCGTTCAGGACCTGTTCGATTCGCCGGTGGCGAGTCGTGCGACGTGGCAACTGCCGGCCGCGACATTTGCGGAAAAATCGGGTTCATTCGTCAACCAGTCGGGACGTTTGCAGGCATTCTCGTGGGCCATACGGCCGCCCCAAGGAGTGCTCGGCGACGGTCCACTCTACTGGCGTCTGGGGGGCCACGACGGGCTGTACGACGCCGCCCGTGTTCGCGTGCAAGTGGCTCACGAAATCGTCTTTTTCGCGCCGGCGAGTGATGAGGTTCCGAGTACCGGCGTGGATTTGCGCATCAATCAATTGGCGTAAGGAATTTGGACCGCGATGAACACGGCAATGGTAATCGAAGCACTGATCAAGATCGCGATCTTGATCGCCGGTTTGGCGACAGGAGCCGCCTACCTGGTGTTGCTCGAGCGGCGCATGGCTGCTTGGATCCAGGATCGGATCGGACCCAATCGCGTCGGCATTCCATTGACTCGGATTCGCGTCTGGGGGTTGGGGCAACCGCCGGCCGATGGCCTGAAGATATTTTTCAAGCAGGACTTCACGCCCGCTGGCGTCGACCGTGTCGTATTTACGCTGGCCCCGATTATCATCTTGATCGCGGCATTTGTTGCATTCGCGGTCGTGCCATTTGGAAGTGTCGTGCCGATCAATGCCAGCGACGGTACGCGGCCGGTTCAATTGGTCGTGGCGCCCCATGTCAACGTGGGAATTGTCTTCGTGCTGGCCGCGTCCGGCATCGCAATCTACGGTGTGCTGCTGGGCGGATGGTCGAGCAACAACAAATATAGTTTTTTGGGCGGATTACGGGCCAGCGCGCAGTTGCTTTCTTACGAGCTGCCGATGGGATTGGCCGTATTGGGGGTCGTCACCGCTGCCGGGAGTCTGGATCTGGAGACGATCATCCAGCAGCAAGGAGCGAACGTATGGTATGCGCTGGCCCAGCCCTTGGGCTTCCTGATTTTCGTGGTTGCCGCCCTGGCGGAAGCGGCACGCTTACCGTTTGATCTGCCCGAATGCGAACAGGAGCTGGTTGGCGGTTACCATACCGAGTATTCCGGCATGCGGCTCCTCATGTTCCTGTTGACGGAGTTCTTGCATCTGATAACGGCATCCTTGCTGATCGTGGTCCTATTCCTTGGCGGCTGGCACCTTCCCTGGCTGACCGGATACACGGATCAAGTTGGGTGGTTCGGCGCGTTGCTTCGGATCGTCGTCCTGGTCGTCAAGGTGTTGCTGGTCGTCTTGTTTTTCATGCTGGTACGGTGGAGTTGGCCCCGTTTTCGCTACGACCAGCTGATGGCGCTGGCATGGAAAGTACTTCTCCCCTTGGGGATGGTGAACTTCACGGCAATCGCGATCCTTGATCAAATCCAAGTTGTCTGGAAGCTCGAAAGCACGGCCTGGACCATCCTGTTCGCGCTGATCTCGTGGGCCGTTTGTCTCGTCACGCTGTTGGTGGTCGGCCTGCTGGCGCCCCGGATTACCGACAATCGTCCGATGCGCCCCAGCTTCGGACGCGGACATGGTTGGCTAACGTTGGAGAGTGAACAATATTCATGAAGACTGATGATCCTCAAATTCGATGGCTCGATACGCCCACGCTCAATGTCGCGGAGAGATTGTACTTGCCGCTTGTCGTGGAGGGGCTCACGACGACGTTCCGGCACGCGGTCAAGGCGATCAGTGGCCATCCGGTGACGGTCAGCTATCCCGAAGAGGAGCCGCAAATCGACAATCCGCTGATCTATCGCGGGGTCCACCGGCTCAACAAGGACGCACAAGGGCGGGTGAAATGCGTGGCCTGCTTCATGTGCGCGACCGCTTGCCCGGCCCATTGCATTGACATCGTTGGCCAGGAAAGTCCGTGGCCGGACCGGGAAAAATATCCGGCCAGTTTTTGCATCGACGAGCTGCGTTGCATATTTTGTGGCATGTGCGAGGAAGCCTGTCCGGTGGACGCGATCGAACTGACGAGCCTGTACAACTTGACTGGTCGGAGCCGCGAAGAAATGATCTTCGACAAGGAAAAGCTGCTGAGCGTTTACGAGGCGACCAAGGACAAAGAGCCCATGCAATCGTCGCGGATGGGGGGAGAGTAATGCCAGAAACCATCTTGTTGCAGATGCCGCGATTACTGGGCGCGGCGGACCACGCGGGCACCGTTTTTCGTGTCGACGCACGACTGCTCGGTTGGGCACTGCTCACCGGTGTCCTGGCATTGATCATGCTGTTGCCGGCCAGTAGCCGCGGGTGGCGTGCCAGCGGCTGCGTCATTGGGTTGCTGAGTCTTGGTTTTCTCTTGAGCGGTGTGCTGGCTCCCATGGTACCGCTGTCCGAGCAGATCGTGTTTTGGATCGTGGCGGCCGTGACGATCATCGCGGCGGTCGCCGCCATCGCCACGCCACGACCCGTGTATACGGCGCTCTGGTTCGCGTTGTCGTTGCTGGGAACCGCTGCTTTGATGTTCTTGCAGGGTGCGCAGTTTCTGGGCGTCGCGACGGTGGTCGTGTACGCTGGAGCGATCGTTGTCATGTTCCTGTTCGTCGTCATGTTGGCGCAACCTGAAGGGCATGACACGTATGACCGGATCACCTGGGGGTGGTACACGAAGCCGGTATCGGCCATCCTGGGCGCGGTCCTCGTCAGTCTACTCACCTTCACGCTATGCGCGATGAACCAGACGACGTTTCAGCGACCGTCCGCCGGCGCCACCGACGTGTTGCATCCGGCCCATATGGCGCGTTTTGGCGGTGAGTTGTTCGGCAAGCATTTGTTGAGCATCGAACTGGCCGGCACGCTGTTGCTGGTGGCCTTGGTCGCGGCAATCGCAATCATGATCCATGGCCGTGACCCGGTGATCGCACCTTTGGAAGGGCCTGATAATGAGTGACGTTACCGAACTGGCGATGCTCCAGAATTACCTGCTGATTGGCGCGCTGCTCTTCGCGATCGGCATGATCGGCTTCATCGTGCGGCGCAACATGATCGTCGTGTTCCTGTGCGCCGAGATGATGCTGCAAGGGGTTGCCCTCAGCCTGGTTGGTTGGAGCCGTTACTTCGACGATTGGGGAGGCCAGATGCTGGTCCTGTTCATCATCACGGTGGCCGCCTGCGAGGCTGCGATCGCGCTGGCCTTGATTCTGATGCTGGCCCGCCAAACCGGCAACTTGGACCTTGCTGATTGGCAGGATTTGCGTGAGGAAGGATCACCACCGTATGTGGATCATCGGATACCGGAACAGCGCGAACCGCCCGCGGTTTGGCCTAGTTTAACTCCGGCGGGTAAAGTGCCCGAAGTGGACGAAGAAGCACTCTTACACCGTGATCGCGTTTAATATGCACGACTTCATTTCCATACTCATCGTACTGGTTCCGGCCCTGCCACTGGCCGCTGCGGCATTGGTCGCCGTCTTGGGTCCCTTCGTCCTACGCGCGTGGAGCCACTGGTTGGTGGTCGCCGCGATCGGCCTGTCGTTCCTTGGCAGCCTGGTGCTGTTGAACGATGTGTGCCGGCGACCGGACGACCAGCCGGCACGCGTCGTCAAGCTATGGAATTGGACGCTGGTCGATGGGGGCGCGCCGGCATCTGCCCAGGGCGATGTGGGCAACGCCGAGACGGCCGGCACTCGAGCACCATTTCGAATCGATGTCAGCCTACGTTCCGACGCGCTGACCAGCATCATGCTGACCATGGTCACCTTGGTTTCGTTCCTGGTCGCCGTTTATTCGATCGGCTACATGCACGAGGACCGCGGCTACTGGCGGTTCTTTTCCTACATCGGCCTGTTCGTTTTCTCGATGACGAGTCTGGTATCGGTAAGCAATTTCTTGCTGCTGTTTGTATTTTGGGAGGCGGTCGGTGTATGCAGTTACTTGCTGATCGGGTTTTGGTACGAGAAACCGTCGGCGGCGGCCGCCGGCATGAAGGCATTCCTGGTCAACCGGGTCGGCGACTTCGGCTTCATGTTGGGCGGGTTCGTGATGTGGATTACGTAGGGTACGGTGAATTGTCATGACGACTCGAAGGTCGGTGGCAACGGCTAGTCCGACGTAAGGGGATCCGCCCCCCCCCCCCCCCC
>CAZSOG010000621.1:0-4313 GCA_964607555.1 uncultured Pirellulaceae bacterium
AAAGAAAAACCTCCTCTCCCCGCCCGCCGCGAAGCGGCGGGCGGGGAGAGGAGGGCGCCGGCGCGCGCCGCCGATTAGTGCAGAATCACTGGCTCCACCCAGACCAGCTGGGCGGGGGCCGGATGCCGACAATCCGAGCATTGCCAAACCAATAACGAAGAAAAGTGACGCTGTCCAAGTAGAAACCGCTCATGAAACCCGTGGGTTGCGAGCCTGTACGATGGACGTCCGCGTCCGTCGAAGACACGGGTGAAGCCCGGTCGACGAATCCGTTTTGTGACCGGCGTAAGGCTCAAAGCACCAGACACTCAGTTCCGATCCAATCATGCCATCATCTTCCGCAGCTATCGTCGTCGAACAACTTCACAAGACCTACCGGGACGGCATCGTGTTTCGCCGTTCGCTCGACGCACTCAAGGGCGTCTCGCTCCGTATCGACCGGGGCGAGATCTTCGGTCTGCTGGGCCCGAACGGCGCGGGTAAGACGACGTTTGTCAAGGTGTTGCTTGGCATTGTTCGCAAGACGGGTGGGGATGCCACGTTGCTCGGCCGGCCTGCCGGATCGCGTGCCAGCCGCAAGCAGGTCGGATATCTACCAGAAAACTTGCGGATTCCACGCCACTTGAACGCACGTGGCGCGCTGACCTTGTACGGTCAACTGAGCGGGCTGGCGCGCGGCACGATCAAGCAGCGGCGCGACAAACTATTGGACGAGGTCGGCTTGGCGGACCGGGCCGGCGATTCCGTGAAGAAATACTCGAAAGGCATGCTGCAGCGTTTGGGGTTGGCGATCGCCCTGCTCCACGAGCCCGAGCTGATATTCATGGACGAGCCGACCGACGGACTTGATCCCGTCGGTCGGACACAAGTGCGGCATATCATGCAGCAATTGAAGCAGCAGGGGAAGACGATCTTCTTGAATAGCCATCTGCTCCAGGAAGTCGAGTTGGTTTGCGATCGCGTCGCAATTCTGGATGAAGGCATCGTGCGTGGCATTGGCACCGTCGACGAACTGGTGTCGCCGCACGCGGCGGGCATCGAATTGGCAATGCAGTTGACGGGCTCTCACGAAATCATCGCGGCAACGTTGGCGAACTTCGCCGCGGCAACCGTGCGCGACACCGCGCCGCGGCATGTTGAAGCACGAATTCGTTTGACCGATCAACAAGAAGTGGATCGGTGCGTTGACCAGCTGCGTCAACGGGAGATCAGCATCGTGTCGCTGTCGCCCCGCAAGCTAACTTTGGAAGATGCGTTTATGGAAATTGTTCATCAGAATCGCGAGACACCATGAGACCCTATCTGGCAATAATTCGCGACTCGTTCGCCGAAGCGCTGGCGTCGCGCGTGCTTTGGCTGCTACTGCTGGCCGTCACGTTGGTTCTGTTAGCGCTGGCACCACTGGGGTATCGCGAGCAACGGACGTTGGAGTTCGCGCGCGCGGATATTATGGACGCGAAGCAGTTGGTTCAAACTCTGGATCGCGCGTACCGGGACGGCAAGCCCGGCCCGGCGCGCCGCGTTTGGTCGCTGGTCGATCCCAAGACGCGTGCCGACCTCGTGCATTTTCAACAAAATGACAAATCGCGCGATGACACCTATTACGAAGGCGTGGATCTGCTGGTCAAAACGCTCAACGGGTTGCTGCGAAACCGCGACTTGTATCGAGAAAGCGATTGGCAAGATCTGCTGCTCGACAGCGAGACCCGCGACCTACTGGGCATCCCTCCAGAAAAACTATCCGCCGATGATCTTGCGCGGCGCAACCGATTACTGATCGAAAAAACCTGTAACGATTGTTTTCGTGGCCAGCCGCCCCGCCAGGTGATCATCACCTACGCCACGCTCGACGCGTCACCGGCGCTCCGTTTCAGTCTGAAACAGGTGCAGCAGTTCATCGGGCAACTATTGATTCCGGGACTGATGGGAGTGCTGCTCGGTATTTTCGCCGTGTTCACGGCGATTCTGGTCACGGCGCCGATTATCCCGCAGATGTTCGACCCGGGAAGTTTGAGTCTGCTGCTCAGCAAACCGCTCAGCCGTTCACTGTTGTTCCTCGCGAAGTTCGTCGGCGGCTGCGCGTTCATTCTGATCAACGTGGCTTACCTGGTCTTCGGACTGTGGCTGATTCTGGGCACGCGTTTCCATATCTGGAATCACCGTCTGTTGTTGTGCATTCCGATCTTTCTGTTCCTGTTTGCGATCTACTATGCTGTTTCCGCATTTGCCGGCGTGGTGTGGCGCAACGCGGTCGTGTCCGTCGTGATGACGGTCGTTGTCTGGCTGCTCTGTTTCTCCGTGGGCACGACCAAGGCATTGTTCGAGCAGTTTCTGGTCGAGAGCCAGCGGATCATTCGCCTGGTCCCGGCCGGCGAAACGATGATCGCACTGAACGAGCGTGGCGCGACCGAGCGTTGGGATGACAAGACGCGGCAGTGGGAAGAAGTATTTCTCGAACACGCCCATGGCCCGATGGGAAGTGTGCTCGGCCCGGTTTACGATGCGCAGAGCAAATCGCTCTACGCCGCGCAGGTGTGGAGTCGGCGTTTCTTTCGGTCGGGACCGACTCTGCTCTATGGTAAGGCTGCTGACGGCTGGCGGACGCAGGAGGGCCCGACGTTGCCGGACGGGACCTTTGCTCTGCTGCCCGACCCCAAAGGCCGCTTATTGATCGTCACGACCGACGGTGTTCAACGTCTGGTCGGTGACCTGGAACACGAGAGCAAGAAAGTCGAATTCATGTGGATGAAAATTCCAACGTCGTTCGGCAAGCCGTTTCAATCGGCCGGCCCGCGGACGCCGTTGGGGCTCAGCCCACCGTTGTCGGCTTCAGTCAATCCCGGTTCCGGTGATATTGCCGTGTATAGTCGTGGGCAGCTGTTGCGTTTGCGCCGCGTCGGGTCGAAATACGAGTTGGCGAAGAGCGTGCAGACGGACGTGGACGAAGAACAAGGAGCGGCCGTGGCGTACAGTGGCAAGGTCGTTCTGTTGGCGTTATCGGACGGACGCATTTTGTGTTATCGCGCCGAGGACCTGACCTTGCAGCAGACGTACCAGCCGGAGCCCGAGAGCCAACCCCGATTCCTCGCTCCGTCACCCGACGGCCGCTGGTTTGGCATAGTATTCCACAATGGCGCGCTGGATATGCTGGACACAACGGCCCCCGCCGAGCAGGCCATGTGGCGTGCGCCGGTGACGGGTCAAGAGGACATATCCGCCGTGCTGTTCCTTTCCGACAAGCAGATTCTGGTAGCGGATCGAGCGACGCGCGTGACGCGGTATGATGTTCCGTCCTGGACAACCAACGGTGGGTACGCGCCGGCGCTGAGCACGATGGAACTCGCGTTCTACTACGTGGTCATGCCGATCTACTACGTGTTTCCCAAACCGGGTGAACTCGACAACACCGTCCTGTACCTGTTACAGGGCAAGGAAACGACCGACATGGGGCTCGCCATGAACAGCCAGAACATTGAAAGAAAACGGCCCGCTCTCCATCCGTGGGCGCCGGTCTGGAGTAGTCTGGCCTTTCTGGTCGTCGTGCTCGTCGCGGCGTGTATTTATATTGAACGCCAGGACTTCTGATCCACGCAAACAATGCCGTGGCCGAAGCAGATAACGGCCGCCTCCAATAGACAGGCCCATGCGTAGTGCCACGCGGTGAACGATGGGTCCACCCACGCCATCAGCAGCCCCGCCAGAATACTCGCGCCGCCAATCATGCCAAACCGCGTGCCCTGCCGCATCGTGGCCTTCATCGCCCAAATCGACACCACCGCGACCATGATCAACGCGGCGAGAAGCCCCGCGATGATCCCCGCATACGGCCATGGAATCGTGATCCATCGACCGGGTCCCAGGACGATGCCAACACACGTCATCACCGACAACATCCCACCTAAACTCCAGCGGCTTCGATCTTGATGCCGCGACCGATTGGCGTGCATGCGTGCCGGTTCACCATCTCGTGGCACGGTGCCGAGTGCGTATCCAACGACGTTCCAGGCAATCGCCACGCCGATCAGATACAGACAGAGTACCGCGAACCATTGATTCACGGTTGCATAGGTTACGCGTGCCCAGCCATTGGCCAAGAAAACCGCGAATAGACCAGTTGCCGTCCATCGGACGAGCCACGGCAAACGGCCGCGAACGCACCAGGTCGCGGCCAACGCCAATTGCCCGGACGTCAGCCCCAAGTAAACAACTGTCGACGTCACGGCGGCGCCATGAAGCCGAACCTCGATCGCGGCATCAAGCAGCAACCAGGCGACGGCAAACAGGCCCGCCAATAGCAGAGCTGCCCAGAGGGG
>CAZSOG010000622.1:0-4292 GCA_964607555.1 uncultured Pirellulaceae bacterium
GGGGGGGGGAACGAGAGCGAGCCGAAGAGGCGCTCGGGGACGCGAGGGCCAGTTTGGAGCGTCAAGTCGCACAGCGCACGGCGGACTTGAGTGAATCGAACGAACAGATGCGGCGGAGCGAAGCCCGGTACCGAGCGCTGATCGAGTCATCGCCCGACGCCGTAATCATGATGGACCTGGAGGGACGGCTGCAATTCATTTCCCGGCAAGCCGCGCAGTTGCACGGCGCGGCGGATCCACAAGAACTTGTCGGCCATTTCGCGTCTGAGTTCGTGATCGAGCAGGAACGCGAGCGGCTGCAACAGAACTTGCGGCTCCTGGTTGAACAGGGCGTGCGCGAGAATAAGGAATACACGTGCCTTCGCCTGGACGGCACGACGTACCCGGCGGAATCATCATCGGCCGTTATTCGGAACGACGCCGGCGCGCCGGTCGCTTTGATGGCAGTCTACCGAGACATTAGCGAGCGCAAGGAGGCCCAGGACGCGCTGCTCCGGATGGTGCGGGCCAGCGATCGGGAACGCGAGTTGATAACATATGAGATCCACGACGGGGTCGCGCAGCGTCTGCTTGGCGCGCTGATGCATTTCGAAGCCGTGGCGGAAACGAATGGTGCCGTTCCCGCCAAGGCCCGGGCGAAATTTCACGCCGGACTCGCGGCGCTCCGCCAGGCGTCGGCCGAGGCGCGTAGCTTGATGAATCGAACCCGGACACCAGTCTTTCAAGAGTTCGGTATCGCGGCCGCGATTGCTGACTATGTTGATCAACTCGGTGCCGGGCGGAGCGGGCCCGAGATAACTTTTCAATGCGACACGGAATTCGAGCGGCTTGACCCGCTTCTGGAAAACACGCTGTTTCGCGTCGCCCAAGAGGCCATTGCGAACGCGTGCAGTCATGGTCAATGCGAAGTCATCCGAGTGACGCTTGTCCAGGATGGTGACGAAGTCACGCTCGACGTTCAAGATAACGGAGTGGGATTCGATCCGGCCGGCGTTAAGGAAGGTCGCTTCGGCCTGGAGGGCATTCGCGAGCGCGCGCGATTGCTGGGCAAGGAGTTGCGAATCGAAAGTGCTTCCGGGCAAGGGACACGTATCCGGGCCACGTTCCGATTGACCTAATGCGGAGGCACGCGTGCGAAGTCGCGCAACGACTGGATTACTTCACCCTTGACATTGTCCAGCCTCGCAACCAATTGGTACGTACCGATCCTCTCCGGGACACTCACGTCGAATGGGACTTTCTGTTGCCCCAACGCTTCGACAGTGACACTCCGTTCGCCGCTCCATATCACCCGGTTCGCGGAACTCAATGTCAGTTTCAACTTGCCGTGCCACGGCTCGTACAGGTCGTTAATAACGACGACAGGCACCCGAAGGTGTTTGGCATCAGCCGGCAGCTTGCTCTGCCAGAAGTCCACCATTACGCCGACCGGCGAAAACGCATCACGAACGTACCTGTGGAAAGCTGGCTCGTAATTCAGCGTATTGATATCCACGAAGTTATCACTGGTGTAGCCGCCGGGTCGCGAGTACCCCAAGCCACAGAAATGCAACACGCCGGCACATTTCCTGCGGCATCGCCAGAACTCGGTCATCGCCGCCAGCGTTCGGGCGTAGCAGACGCGCCGCGTTTGGACAGTCGCGTCCTCGCCGACCAGATTCTTGTAGACATTGACTGTCAATTTCGTCGGCGTCCCATCGCGGTTGAGCCACATCCAGCCATACTCGTTGATAATGTACGGAGGGCGTGAGGCCTTCGGACCGTTGTTCGGGATCCCGGTCTCGTGGGCGAATAGATCCAAACTGAATCCAGGCCGGTTGGCGCGATATGGATGGTACTCGCTGGCGTCACCCGCCGCCTGCGGAGTGGCCCAGCCGTTGTCCCACGGTCGGTGCGACAGGTCCAACGGACGCGCCCGCCGAATCGCCTCGGCGAGGACCGGTGTATCGCCGGTCTCGTTTTGCGCGTCCCAGATTACGACGCACGGGTGATTCCAGCGGTCACGCATCCACTCCGTCCATTGCGCGACCAGGTCGCTCGCTGTAATCTGCTGAGGCCAAAAGTTCCAGCTGAACCAGATCGGGAACTCATCCTGGATCAGAAACCCCTCCTCATCCGCGATTTCATACCACTTCTCCGGTGGGAATCCAATGCAATAGCGCAAGCTGTTCCAATGCATCTCCTTGAATCGGCGGTGCAGCTTGCGGACCCAAGCTTCGTCCCAGGGCTTGGCACCGCGGGCTCCGTCTTCGAAGAAGCGGAAGATGCACACGTTGGAACCACGCATGAAGTACGGCTTGCCATTGAGGATCACGCGACCAGTCTTGGCGTCCGTGGAGAAAGAACGCATACCGAACCGCGTCGTCGAGATGTCCGTGCCGGTGTCGATTTCCAATGCGTACAGGAACGGATCGTCCGGCGACCACAAGCGACAGTTGGCGATCGGGATCGACATGTTAAATGTATGTTTCCCATGGGCATCCATGCGAATTGCCGCGCTCGACCGACTACCTGCAACCACGTCCGACTTCCACTCGCGCACCTTGCCACTAAGCTGCACGCTCACAGCGCGATCACTGGCGTTCGCCACTTCAACCACGGCCCGTACCGATCGCCCAGGCAGGTCCGGCACGGTTTGTACGTTCACGACGTGGGGCGTGCCGGCCAGAATCAACTCGACCCGATCGTAAATACCTGGGTAGTATCGGATCTTCTCGAAGTCAAACCCCCATGGGACGGTCGGCGGACTGGCCGCGGGCGACGCGCCGATCCGGATGATCAACTCGTTCGTCTGGCCGTCCCCCAACATGTGCGCGCGCAGATTGAACCATGCCGGCGTAAAGTTCGGGGCGTGGTCGCCGATCAACTGCCCGTTCAAGAAGACGCGCGTGCCATACTTGGCCTTGTACAGTTTCAGCAGCGCTACCGGCGGGACCGGTCCTTTGACGGAAAACGTCGTCCGGTACCAGAACGCCTCACGTTTGGGGTCCGCCGGCGCGGTCTTTCGATCACGCGGGTTTTCCGGAACCGCGCCGACATGGTCAAACGCCGGTTTCGCCAGGTCGACCAGGCCGGGAACTGGCACCTCGTGTTCAAATGCGGTCGGGATCGTCTCCATCGATCCTTCGGCGATCTGCCACGTGCCACTTAGATCAATGCTCTGGCGCTGCCCGCCATGTGCGAATGGCACAAGCGCGACGAAACAAACAAGTGCCTTTAGAAGAATGGTCTTGTGCATGGTTCATGCTCCCATGACGCATGGGTTCGGGGCTCGAGTCCGGAAGACTTATTACGGAGTGTCGACCAGATCGTAGACGCGCACATAGTCGACCAGGAACCGATCAGGCAGCTTGGCGGTAGCGATCTCGCCGGCCCATTTCCCGATCTCATCGCTCAACTTGATGTACAGCGGCACCTGACACACGCCCCCGGCACTGGTTCGCCATGTCTCCTTGCCATCGACGTAGAACACATACTCATCGTGGTTCCACCCGATCGCGAACGTATGAAAACCCTCCATCACGCCCGGAACGGTACAGATCTGACCTTTTGACTTGTGCGCCTTGCCGTAGCCGTCCCAGTGCAACGTTTGTTGCACGCGATCGTCCAACCACGGTTTTTCCATGATATCGATTTCGGTCCCGTCCCGACCTTCGTTGCCGACCTTGCCGACACTGGCGTTGTACAGCCAGAAAGCGGACCAGTGACCGTGTTGCTTCTGCAGTCTGATGCGTGCGACATAGTAACCTTGCGCGTGCTCGAACTTACGCCGTGTGCGAACGCATGCGTCGAGGAACCGGCCGCCCTGCTTGAGCGTACTGATCACCAGGTTGCCTCCCTCAACCGATACGGCCTTGGACGACCACCATCCATCGCGGCGGCGTCCTTCCGGCACTTCCCATTTCGACTCGTCCAGTTTTCTACCGTTAAATTCGTCCTGCCAGACGAGTTTCCAGGTTTTTCCCGCCGGCGTTTGGGGCAAGTCATCCGCGGCGAATGCGTTTGACGCACAGGCGGCCAGGAGGGCAAGGATTACAGTGGTGAGGTACTTCACGGGTTGACTCCCATTGTCGAGGTGAGCGAAGCAGGTGTGGAGACTGAGATATTCTACCACGGAACATGGGGCCGGGCGCGGGCCCTCCTGGATTCTTAGAGTCTTAGTCTGCAGGATGCGCGCACCGTGCGTGCATGTTTCGAAGCGAACAACGGGAGCGCTGCGGAACGAGGGCGTACTCCCTTGTGGGTTGCGGGCCTCGCGCGTCATGAGTTCGTGCGCGGCGGGAGCGGCAGCG
>CAZSOG010000623.1:0-4292 GCA_964607555.1 uncultured Pirellulaceae bacterium
ACGTCCACGTCCGTCGAAGAAGCGGATAAACACTCTGCCGAAGCAGTTTTGTTACCGGTCCTTGGTATCACCGGATCGGTTATAACAGTATCGGATCAAGGTGCAAGCCCCTCATGCGAACTGGCTGGTTTCGTGGCCACTGCGGGAGCGTGTTCGATGAACGATTCGCGAGTCCGGAATCTGGCGTCCTTAGAACCACCCGACTCGGATGCCACGGGGGCGTCACGGGCACCGCTTCCGCGGCCGCTCGGTTATGTGGAACGCGTGATGAAATTTGCCGGAGACCTGGGAGCGTTTCAGGTCAGCCGTGTTGTTTTGCTGCGTGGTCCAGTAACGACGGAACTCGTGCGCGCCGCATTGCATTGCGCGCAACTGCGTTTTCCGTTGTTGCGGTCGCGCTGCGTATGGCACGGCGGAAATCTGGTGTTTGAGTGTTGCGACCCGGTTCCTGGTCCACCATTACATGTGGTCCCGCGCCGGTCAGACCATGACTGGCGACTGGAATGGAAGGCCGAATTGCATCGACCGATAGATGCTTCGCGCTGTCCGTGGCGGGTCGTGTTCTTAGAACCGGAAACACGGGGCACTTCCAGTGAACTCGTTATTTCGTGCCACCATTCGATCAGCGACGCGATTTCGAGTACGGCGTTAGTTCATCAACTCATGTGTTACTGCCGTGAGATCCTCGAGACCGGGGTGACGCCGGATGTTGTCCCCCAACCGGTCTTACCACCCGTGGAGTTGCTCCTCGGCGGACCTCCCACTTGGCAGCGCGCATTATGCTTCGCCGTCGTGCATTTGAACCGCTTGTTCCGACGGCACGCGGGCAATTTGTTTCGGCGTGCGCGGAATAACAACCGGCCCGTGGCGGAGCGCGAATCGCGGTTGCTTTACCACGACTTTGGACTCCGGACGTCCACCGCGCTATTTGCACGATGTCAGACGGAAAAAACGACCGTGTATGGCGCATTGTGCGCCGCCATGCTGATCACGGCGCGCCGGTACGTTGAGTATCCGAGAGGTTGCATGACTTGCAGCTCCTCCATCAGCTTGCGGGAACGCTGCCGGCCGCCGGTACCGCAGGACCAGTTCGGTTGTTTTTTTTACTGGGTGGACACAAGCCATAGGCTCGGAACGTATGCGCGTTTTTGGGATGTGGCGCGATCCTGTTCGGAAGCAGTAAGAAAAGCCGCGTTGATCTCGGGATGTCCGGTGCGCACCGTGTTCTCTCGTGCCAAGATCGCCCGCGTGGCAATACAAGGTACTCTCCGGAACGCCATGAATAACCCCTGCCTCGGTCGCACCGATACCATTGGCATTGCCAACATCGGGCGGTTGTCGTTGCCTGACCGGTATGGACCCATTCAGATTCAGGGGATTTACTCAGCGACCGCACAACATGTCATCGGCGCGTGCGCAGCGATTCTCGCGAGCACGTTTTGTGATCGCTTGTTGGTCAGTTTCCCCTATGTCTGGCCCCTCCTGGAGGATGACGCGGCGCACGATTTGTTCGCGTCTTTTACGGCGTGCATACAAACGGCCTGTTGTGATTAAGAGTTATTCGGTCGATGATTCCATGCCCCGGCAACTCCCGTCGCGCGCGGATATGGCGGCCGAACGTCGTCGCCGAACCCAGCGCGGTGAGGAGTCGGCCTAGGGTGTTGAAAACTTGGTGTTGTAGCGCAATACGTTTCTTCCGGTTTTCCTGTCGTTTGTCAACCGTCAACCATGTGAAATCTACACGGACCTTTCGAAACGCCTTGGCCGAAGGCCAAATTCATCGTAGCCCCGGGGCACAGGGAGCCGAAGGCGACCGACGCCCCAGGTTAACGATGGGAAAAGAATCCTTTGGCTGAAAGCCATATTCAACCTCTCCGGCGGCAGAAAACCGGTGCTGACCCAGTCACTGTAACAAGTGGGTCAACCCCAACTTTTCGACACCCCAAAGCCGGCCTATTTGAACACGGCGCGGTAGTTGAACCGGTCGTTGGGGGCGACGTCACCGTTACGCGTGAAATCGGACCAGTGGCCAGTCTGCTTGATATTGTCGGCCCACTTGAAATCGAGCGTTGCCGGTAAGCTGCGCAAGCCGAGTTCGGCGCGTGGAACCGCCAGCTCCAGCTCCGTGCCCACGGTCCGAAAGTGGATTGGCGTCGGCGCGTTCCATGCAAACCGTCCCTCCACGTTGTGTTCGATGACCGCCGTGTCGTGCGGGCCCGCCTGGTGGTTGACCACGACGTCGTAGCCAAGCCATCCTGTTTTCGGATCGCTGTCAACGTCCAGGAACAAGAGTGTTCCGGCCAGATCACCGGCGGGAACTCGAGGCTGGGCACAACGCACATAAAAATAGACGTGCCGCGCGTCGATACTCACTTTGGCCGCGACGATATCATTTCGCCCGGTGTGATTTTCATAGTGTTGTTTGGGACCCCAGCCGCGGTAATTGCGCCGCACGGGATCACCGATCGTGTCGCGATACTCCGGGCTGACAGCCGACCAATCGTGAAAATTCCCATCGATGCTTATGGGACTTGACTGAACGGCCGGGATCCGGCGGACGCCCTTGTAACGCCGAATATAATCAACCATTTGATAGTAGTAGTTGTCGCCATGTCCACCCTTCATGGGCTCGATGTCGCGACTGTACTCCTGGTTGAACTCGTCAACAAATGTCACGGGGCCAGACCCGTAAAACGGTGCGTTCTTATCGAACCGGCCGGCGATCCATTCGTTCCAGCCGGTTATAAACACAAATGGCGGATCGATTTTCAAAGCGCGCTGCCATTGCTCAGTAAAGTTCCGGCCCGTCTCGTCCTGGCCGGCCGGTGCCGGCTCCTTGCCATCGTGAAAACTTCGGCCGTGCGAACGCGGGTTGCTCAGTACGCTCAGCTTGCCATCCACGGCGTTCTGGGCGACGCCAACAGCCACTTGTTCGGCCACCCCCGGAGTTTTGTAGAACGCGTGCTGCGGATAGACCTCGAGCCAACCCCACTGACCCGGTCCGGTGGGGCCGGTGAAGTAATCGGGTTGCGGCTTGCGAAACGTGAAGAAATGACGAATGGCCTGGTCTTTCTCGTCCGTGAATCTGATGCGGATCGCGCGGTCGCCGGTTACGGGGCGACGGTCGGCAAACGCCTGGCCGTTTGCAAAATTGTCTTCCACGCTACTCCACCAGCCGACTTTCCCGGCGGGTTCGGAAATCTCGATGTAGTACCTGCCGGGCGGTTGGGACCGGTCGAGGGCGAGCATCAACCAACCGTTGTCAACGACGCGAGCTAACTTGCGATCCGCCAGACGGGTACCGGCTGGCCCCTCGGCGGCGGCGCGGTACAAGGCGATCGACGCGGTCGAGTTCTTCTTCGCCCAGTTTGGAAGCCGGCCGCCAACGCCGTCAAACGGGCGATCGACGGTGATCGTTTGGCCTAACGTGTGGCCGGCCACCAGCTCGACCGGCACTCCTTCTTGATTTACGACCAGTGTCTGACCGAGCAGATCCGGGTCGGCCAGGATCAACGGTTTGCCTTCCCAGCGGAACCACAATTGTGGATA
The DNA here is from genome assembly GCA_964607555.1 of uncultured Pirellulaceae bacterium. Classification (GTDB taxonomy): domain Bacteria; phylum Planctomycetota; class Planctomycetia; order Pirellulales; family Pirellulaceae; genus JAJSAJ01. The sequence goes on from CAZSOG010000623.1 coordinate 3,550, forward strand.
GAGTTCCCGGCTGTAGAGCTGGTCCCAAAGTTCGCGCACGACGTTTCGCGGCGCCCAGAACGGGCAGAGGAACGCAATCTTCGGCACACGGTTGCCGGCCCGTCGCATTTGGTCGAAAACACGGCATAATGCCTGCCAGCTTCGTTTGTAGGTCACCTGGTTGGTCACATCAAAGACCAACATGTCGACGCCCGCATCGGCCAGCATCTGGGCATGTTTGCGCAACACGGACTCGTCGTCGGAGACGTAGTACCCGAACAGGGATTCACCCCAATGATGCGGCACGCCCAGCGGGCCCCAGAGCGGGCTCTCTGGATTGGTGATCGCCGTCGGATCCCGCGCGAGAATCTTGGAGATGTCCAGTGGACCGCGCTCCCCATGCCGGCCGAGCCAAAGAAAATAGAAAATACCGACCGTCCTGTGGGCACGCGGTGGACCGACTTCGGCCCCGGTCGGCAACGTTCGTCCCAACGCGTCGGTGGCCACCCACGTGTCAGCCTGAATGTCCCAGGTTCGTGACGCGGATCCGGGCATCCGTTGATCTTGTGCCGTGGCATTCGTGTGCGCGGCAATGACAATCGCGACCAAGCATGACGACAATCCCACCCAGACGCGCGACGGTTTTAGACGGTTCATGTGATTTCTCCGTTCGGCAATGCGGACGTCGGTTCTGTTCACGATCCAAGAAGATTGGACGGTTCGTGAGGGCAAAAAGGGTAAGACGTTCGCCCCACATGTTCTGA